>NZ_BAAGIQ010000100.1:0-6744 GCF_054658175.1 Alkalibacterium sp. s-m-28 | reverse complement strand
GCATTTGCGTCCGACTTCCTTCAGATTCCGCCTCACGGCGGACACCCTTGTCTTTCGCTAACAGTTCCTACTGCCAAGTCTGTAGTGGACTTTCACCACCAAGTTGTCGCCCATGCCGGGCGCACATAAAAAAAGCGTCAACGAGAGATATTCTCGCGGCGCTTTTTTGTTTATTTTATAGCATTAGTTCGTGCTTTGACGATCGAATTTTGTTTGGGGACGGGTTTTGTGGCCGTAGATTCGTGGCATCAGCTTACTATCAATAAACGGTGCCAGGGCATTCATAATTAGGATCGAATACCCCACTCCACCCGGGTGGTCCAGTGTAATCCTGAACACAGCGGTCAACACCCCACATCCGATGGCAAAAACAGTCTTCCCTTCTGGTGTTAGAGATCCTGAACTATAGTCAGTAGCCATATACGTGGCCCCGAAGAACAGAGTTCCTGTCAGAATGTGCGTCATTTGGAAATTCCAGTCAAAGCTGGACCATAATCCCATAACCACAAATGTTGTAAGGATATATAAAATCGGTACTTTTGGATTAATTACACGTCTGAAAATCAGATAAAGCATACCAATAAGTATTGCGAATTTAGAAGTTTCTCCAACATTTCCACCTAGATTAAATCCCATGAACAAATCGAATAGTCCAGGAACTTGTTCAGGCACGACCTGTGCCCCGTGACCGATAAACTCAAGCGGCGTGGCAGAACCTATAGCATCGACCCCTCTGAATCCACTTCCCAGCAATCCACCGGGCAGGACCCAGTTAGCCAGCCAAGGAGTAAAGAGGGCCTTAATGACTACACGAGCAGCAACTGCAGGGTTGAAGTAGTTCCTTCCAATCCCACCATTAAGCTGCTTAACGATAACAATAGCAAAAATCGATCCAAACATGATCATCCATATTGGTGCAGTGACAGGCAAACTTAAGGCGACCAACATACCTGTTACTGCGGCACTGTGATCCTGTATTTTTATTGGTTTGTATGTCAGTTTCTGATAAATAAATTCAGATGCAACGGCTGTCCCAATACCAATTGCTACCATACCAAGGACCCACCATCCGAAGAAGTAGGTAGCCGCTAATGTTGGTGGAATCAGCGCGATTAAAACCTGGTCCATAACCCAAGCTGCTGTGCGTTTGCTGCGAACATGAGGGGAAGGACCGACTTGCAATTTACCTTTTACATCAATTGCCTGAGCCATCTTACTTCTCCTCCTTCGCTTTTATAGCAGCTTTAGCGGAACGAATATTTTCTAGAAGAGGGATTTTTGAAGGACAGATAAATGAACAGTTTCCACATTCGATACAGTCCATTGCCCCCAGCTCCTGAGCTTTATCAATATTTCCTCTTTCGAAAGCTTCACTGATAAGGATAGGTTGCAGACTGACCGGGCAGACATTTAGACATTCTGAACACATGATACAGTCGTGACTGTCCCCTTGTTCAGCTTCTTCAGGAGTCAGAACTGTTATAGCTGTCGTTCCTTTAATAATTGGAACCCCGAGATCCGAAACAGTTTTACCCATCATCGGTCCACCACCCAGGACTTTTCCTGGTACGTCAGCAAATCCGCCGCAGTCTTCAATAAGCGAATCCATAGGAGTACCGATTTTAACTCGAAGGTTTTTAGGTTCTCTTATTGGTGTTCCGGACACTGATACAATACGTTCGATTAAAGGCTCGCCAAACTCGCAGGCGCGGTAGCAAGAACGGATCGTTGATGTATTAGCCACGACACAGCGAACTTCAGCAGGAAGGCCACCAGGCGATACTTCTCTTCCAGTCATGCTCTTGATCAAGTTTTTCTCTGATCCTTGTGGATACATTGTTTTCAATGGACGGACGAAAATATCGTCAAATTCAGCAGAGGCTTCCTCAAGCGCCTTGATAGCATCCGGTTTATTATCCTCTACACCGATATAGATGCGACGTAATTGAGGGAACAATGCTCTAGACAGATTAATTCCATGAATAATTTCATCTGCATGTTCCACCATGACTCTGTGGTCGGATGTAGAATACGGTTCACACTCTGCCCCATTGATGATAAGTGTGTCAATCGTCATCCCCGGTGGAGGACTCAACTTAACAGCTGTAGGGAACGTTGCTCCACCCATTCCAACGATTCCAGCTTTTCTGACTGTCTGAATGATTTCATCTTTTGACATGTCCTGAGACCGTCCCGGTTCGACGATTGGATCAGCTTTTGTATATTCATAGTCATTTTTGACAATGATACTGTCCACTTCTCCGCCACCGATCTTTCCACGTTTTTCTATAGCAATCACTTCACCTGAAACTGAAGAATATACATTTGCTGATACAAATCCACCTTCTTCAGCAATCAGCTGACCGACCTTGACTGTCTCTCCAATTTCTACGACCGGTTTAGCAGGCGCTCCTATGTGCATGGATACGGGGTAAACCATGATTTTAGGGACTGATGCATCTACTATCGGTAACTTGCTCGTTCGTGATTTATTCTCTTCTGGATGGGAACCACCGTGTTTTCCCATGAACGAAAAACGCATCACATTCATCCTCTCTATAATTCCTGTCTAACCTAATTACTTTTTTCACATACTTTCTTATAGTTATGTACATGTGAAAAAAACTGGTAGGTTCTGCTAATAATTTTAGTATACAATATGTAGCAGAAAGATGAAAGTAATTCCCTGTGATCTCTACAAATTCATTCTTGTATTTATTTGTCAAGTTAACGATAATAGTGTTATAAAAGTATGAGGGAGGAATCGGTTTGGAATTTACTCAGATAGAATTATTTTTAAGACTGATTCTCGCTGCAGTCGTCGGCGGGGTAATTGGTTACGAACGAGAACTTAAGGGTCGCGATGCTGGGATACGCACCCATACTCTAGTCAGTCTGGGTGCAGCGATCATTACGATGACGCAACTGGAAGCCAGCAGATGGGTCTTGAACTTTGCCATGGACAACCCCGATTTTTCAACAATATTATCAACCGACATTACTCGTCTTACCGCTCAGATTGTCAACGGGATTGGATTCCTGGGCGCAGGAACAATTATTGTAAGTAGACGCACAGTGACTGGACTGACAACGGCTGCTTCAATATGGGCTGTAGCAAGTTTAGGTATTGCCGTGGGTATGGGTTATTATTTCATGGCAATCACAAGTACATTTATCATGCTGATCGTTTTGCGTCTGCTTAAAGGATTATTCAAGATCGACAGTACTAAACAACTGGAGATTCAGTATAAAAATAGAGATGCTACACTTGCTTATCTAGTGGAAACTTTTAAAGCAAACAATATCACTGTTGTTTCAACAGATCATTCTATTACCTATTTGGAAGACGGAAGTTCAATTTGTGAAGATATGTATACATTGCACCTTCCCGCACAGTTTAACATGATACATTTCATATCTCAGGTTGGTGATTATGAAGACATTCTTAAGATCAATACCATCAAAACTACACCAGACAATTAAGGAAAAGCAATAAAGATGTCAGTTGTCGCTAACAAGCTGACTTATCTTTATTGCTTTATCTTTTTATTCCACAGTAAACTCGGCAGTCAGCACTTCTCCTTCGATCTGTCTGACGACTCGGTACTCACCTGGTTCGAAGGGCTCATAATAATGCATGTTCAGTTCGTCTTCTGCCTCTTCTCCCGGACCCAGTATATGGGCAATCATAATAAATGACATCTCTTCCTCTGGTTCAACGGTTATCCACTGGTCCCCTTCCTGCTTTTCGACAGTAAACGCAATGCCATAGCTTATCTCTTCTTCAGACTGATTCGACACAGTAAGAATGAATGTCTCTCCTTCTGAATCATACACTTCCTGATTCAAGCTTATAGATACACCGTCCAATGTATCTACTTCTTCAAACGGTGACGGTTCTCTTATGTCTCCGCACCCGCTTAAAACCATTCCAATGATAAAAACTGCTCCTGCTGCAAGTATTTTTTTCAGCATACTTAGCACACCCTTTTCTATTTTCTTAAGTATACGCTGAATAATACGTAAAAAAAACGGCCAGATCATTTTCCAGCCGTTTTATTATCTACTCAATTGTCTGTCAGCACGTCACGCTTGGTAAGCGGCTCTGTCAGATCATAATCCGGATGAACTCCGGGACGTTTCTTGTGACCGTAAATGCGCGGCATAACCAGTTTGTCTACAAATGGAATGATCGCATTCATAATCAGTATTGAGAAGCCAACCCCTTCAGGTGAAAAATTTCCAATTCTGAAAGCCGCAGTAATGATGCCAGCGCCGATCGGAAATACCGTTCGACCAAGAGGAGTCAGGCCACCTGAAGCATAGTCTGTGACCATGAAAGTTCCTGCCAGAAGCAAGGCCCCACTTAGAATGTGATACATCATGAATTCGAAATCAAATCCTGAGTAAACCAGCATGATCAGAGCAACTGTTCCGATGTACATTGCCGGTATCTTAGGATTGATAATGCGTCGGAAAATCAGAAACGCCATCGCGATGAGTAATGCGAGTGCACTTGTTTCACCAAGAGATCCGCCCCATCCACCTTGATTTCCCAGGAACATATTCCAAAGCGTCTGCGCGCCGTCCGGTACTTCCTGCGCACCACTTCCAATGTAGAACAAGGGTGTTGCAGCAGCAACCAGGTCATCTGGAGTTGCAGTTGTAATAGCTTCTGCCTGACTTGCTGTGGTTATTATATCTTCTCCTGAAACAAATGTATTTACAATCCAAGGTGCCATCAAAAACATGACTCGTCCGCCTACCGCGGGATTGAACCGGTTTCTGCCGATTCCACCCGGAATCATCTTGACAACAATAATCGCGAATAGACTGACAATAATAATACTGAACCATTGGACACCGTTTGGCATACTTAATCCAATAAGCATACCTGTAACTACTGCTGATAAATCGGTCACAGTTACACGTTTTCTAACAATTTTTTCGTACAGGTACTCACTGATCACACACGTGATCACAGCAAGAACAGTAAGATAAAGTGTCTGGAATCCGAAGAAGTAGACACCCGCTGCCAACGGAAACAGCATGGCAATAATAACTTGCAGCATGATCCACTGTGATGACCATTTTTCAAATATGTGCGGTGAGTTGTCCAGCACTAAATCGTAATCGGCCAAGGTGGTTTTTGTTTTATTCGTACTCATTCCTACACCGCCTTTGCATTCTGTCTGATAACCGTTTTAGCTTTTCTTATGTTGTCTAGTAAAGGAATCTTGGACGGACAGATATATGAACAGTTTCCGCATTCAATACAGTCCATAGCTCCAAGCTGTGCTGCTTTTTCGATATCTCCCCGCTCGTAAGCATTACTGATAAGTATAGGCTGTAAGCTTACAGGACAGACGTTAATACATTCTGAACAGCGGATACAATCCATACGTTCTTCATCATCGACTTCTTCTGCAGTAAGGAATGTCACATGAGTGGTCCCTTTAGAGATAGGAATCGCTCCGTCTTTGATGGTTTTCCCCATCATAGGCCCACCGTGAATCACTTTACGTGGTGCTTCCTGGAAGCCTCCACAAAAATCAATCACGTCATCAATCGGTGTACCCAGACGTACAAGCAGGTTTTTAGGGTCGGCAATTGGTGTCCCTGAAATCGTGCAGACACGTTCTACCATAGGTTTACCTAAGCGTACCGCACGGTATATCATCTGAAATGTCCCAACATTGGATACGACACAGCCGATATCAGCTGGCAGGCCGCCTGCAGGCACTTGACGTCCTGTACAGTTCTCGATCAACTGCTTTTCAGATCCTTGAGGATATTTAGCTTCAAGGACTTTGATCTCAACTTTATCGTAACCCTCAGCTGCTTTTTTCAGTGCTTCTCCAGCTTCTTTAGCATTGTCTTCGATACCAATGAATACTCTTTCAACGTTGAAGACTGCATCGATAACGCGGACACCTTCAATAATTTCGTCTGCATATTCGATCATCGTACGCAGGTCAGATGTAGAATACGGCTCGCATTCTGCTCCGTTAAGAATAAGCGTGTCGATTTTCTTGTCTTTGGGCGGTGACGTTTTTACGTTAGTCGGGAATGTCGCTCCTCCCATTCCGGAAATACCGGCTCTTTTGATCAGTTCAGGAACAAGTGCCGGATCCACATTATCTCCTGCTTCCGGAAACGGCGGTTCTTCTGTGTATTCTCCATCATTTTTTATGATGACACATGTATAGACATCACTGAGTACATCACGTTCTTCAATAGAAATGACTTCCCCACTTACTGATGACAGAACATTTGCAGAAATGAAGCCTTGAGCTTCCCCCAACAAGGTTCCCACCTTCACTTTGTCGCCCACTTCCACTACTGGCTTGGCCGGAGCCCCCATGTGCATGGACATCGGGAAAACCATGATAGCCGGTGCATCTATTTTTTCAATTGCCTTATGATGTGTACGCGATTTATTATGTTTAGGATATGTGGCTTTTTGTACTGTTTTGAAACGCATTCCCTTTCCTCCTCAAATATATGTAACTCCTATTTCAACCCTAACTGTGTAACAACTTGATTTAGTCTAAATTCAATAGAATTATAATAATTTCACAATAATTTTTCATGAGTATATCGCTACATCATCTGACTTAACTCAAGTTTTGCAGTTAAAAAATAGCCTTTGACCCTTGGTGTCATTGACTTGGTACCGATTATTATGCCGCTTTTGATATTTGATTCAGCTGATTTTCTTTTAAAAATGGCTTGAAGAGTTCC
>NZ_BAAGIQ010000099.1:0-6804 GCF_054658175.1 Alkalibacterium sp. s-m-28 | reverse complement strand
CTTCTTTTTTCTTTCGACTCTCTTCAGATTTCAACCAGTTGTAATACCCCGAACGTGAAACTAAAGCAATCTCACATAGCCATGATATATTTAACAAATTATGATCTCGTTTTGTTAGGTCTTTAATGAGTTGGAATTTTTCTTGTGTGAAGCCCTCTTGGCCTTCCGATGGATAAAATTTGTTTTTTTTAGGGCATCTATCTGTTGTTTTTGAAGGGCGACTTTATGTTTCAAGTGTGCGATTTCTTCTTCTTGAGTTCTTTCTTTAGTACGGGGTCTTCCACTGGATTCACTACGTAAATCCATAAATCCTTCTGGGCGATGGCTCATATTTTTAATTCGTCTGGAAAAAGTCTTTATACGGTCTTTCCCTAACGCTATCACATCAAAGTCTGCGTCTCTAAAAATTTGCGTAGGTCCTTTTCCGAGAGCTTTTTCTTTAGCGAAATGGTCTTTGAATGCCTCTGAGTAAGTTACTGCTTTAGTTGATGCTTTCTCTACAAAAGGATTTTCTTCAAGTTCTCTTCGCTCTTCCTCTGTAAAATAATTTCTTCCCATGTCAACGCTCTCCTTTGAACTCATATAGTTGGGTTCATTATACAATAAAGAACCCTATAAAATAGAGAACGAATAAGGGTTTTTTATCCGTGTCTATTCTATAGGGTCCAGTTTATATATGGGTGTAGTGGCCAATCTGTTCCGAACCTATCCGAATGTAAGAAGAAGCAGTCATCCGGCAGTCTCTTTTACGGCCTGGGGAAAGAAAGCTGATCAACTCACGTCAGGTCACTCTCTGAACTTTGGACTGGGTGAAGGCTCGCCGCTCAAAAAACTTTATGACGAGAATGCCCTGATTCTGGCAGTCGGAACGGATTATGACACCTCAACGGCCATGCACTTAGGCGAATACCGTGCACCGAATCCGACACTCAAACCTGAAGGGACAGCCATCCTGGAAAAAGGTATCAGAGTCTGGCGGACATATGACGACATCGAATTGGATGAATATCAGTTTAGTGCCATTGGAAACGAGCTCGAGAAAAATGGTCTAGTTACAATCGGAAAAATAGGCAAAGCAGAAGCCAGACTTTACCGGGTCAGAGATGCGGTCGATCAGTCGACCAGACACTTTACGGCACTTAGAAAATAGACATAAACTTCTTAAGCAAAAGGGGAGAACCGAATGAGCACGTATTTTAAATTGGTTGGACTAGAGGATCTGGATACCCTTCAGGCTATCAGTATCGAGACCTTTACAGATACGTTCGAAAAAGACAACACAGAAGAAAACATGACAGATTACCTGTCCAAAGCCTGTACAAAAGAGAAGCTGAGTCAGGAGCTCGCCACAGAAGGGTCACGATTTTACTTTCTATATGCAGACGATGAACTGGCCGGTTATCTGAAACTGAATGCAGGAGAAGCGAGAACGGAAGACATCGATCCTGATGGACTGGAAATCGAACGGATCTATATCCGTACTGGATTCAAGCGCAGAGGGTTGGGGACGAGTCTTTTAAACAAGGCAGTCGAGACAGCTGAAGAACAGGGCTGCACGAGCATCTGGCTGGGTGTCTGGGAACATAACGAGCCTGCGAAAGCATTCTATAAAGCCAAAGGATTCAAGAAAGTAGGGAGTCACTCCTTTTTCATGGGGAACGACGAGCAGACGGACTGGATTATGCTTAAAAGCCTCAGTTAGACAAGGGGGGGGCAGAAAACAGATGAAAGCAGTTAAAAATGTATTGTATTCTGTTCGTCAAATTGGTATAGTCATTGTGGTACAACAAAATTAAATACGGAAGATCCTGGGAGTCTCGAATTGGAGGCTGAGAGTGATGTATATCAGACCAGTAACCTGATCAGCGTAATGGCTGCGTAGGAAGTATCTTATATATTATGGCTCTTTCCTATGGGTTTTTTTCGTTAGGAGGAGTTTTTTTCATGCAGAAAAACTATGTCAACTACGGAAATTGTTCAGTCGGAAAGCCTGGTTCCACTTTGGAAATTACAGGCGCACGTTTCAATTTATCGCCGATGAGTGACGATTTCAAATCGATCATTCTAGGTGCGATCAAGCAAGTCGATCTGTCGAAAGTCTGGGCGGAGACCGATCATATTTCAACAGTCTACCGCGGGAAAGAAGAAGCGGTATTCGATGCACTGAAGGCTGCCTTTTTGTATGCCTACAAGGAAGGCGTTCATATGACTCTCGAATCGACCATCTCAAAAGGGTGTCCCGGAGACACGGACAGTGACTACACACTGGAACTTGACGATCCAAAAGTCAATCAGGCCGAAACAGAAGCGATTGATTTTCCGGTAATCGGGAAGTTTGCCCTTTACCCAATGGGATCTGACAACTATATGGCTACCATTGCCAAAGTCGTCAACGAAGGGATCGACAGAGGTGTGGTCACGGGTTCTGGACATTACGGAACGAATCTTGGCGGAAGCGCACAGGATGTCTTCGACTATCTGGAATATGTGTCGCACACAGTCGGCAGTGAAGTCAGTCACTACATCAGTCAGTTCACCTTGCACTGTAACGTACCGGAGGGAGACATCTAATGAACAGAAAACCATTAACTTTGCGTGATTATTTACTAATGTCCCTAATCGCTGTTGTGTTTGGAATCGTCTTTCTGCTGGCGGTCTATGCTGGAGCAGCCCTTACGACGGTCTTAACCCCTCTTGGACTCGGAGTGCTTGGATACGAACCGTTTTACGGTATCTGGTATATGGCGGCAATCATCACCACCTACCTGATCAGAAAGCCTGTCGTCGGCATCGTCACTGAAGTCATCGCAGCTCTGATCGAAGTTCTTCTAGGCAATATGTTTGGGGTTATGGTTCTTGTATCTGCACTTGTTCAAGGGGTAGGTGTCGAGATTCCTTTCGCTCTGACTAAATATAAAAACTATTCGTATAAAGTGACCATGCTGTCGGCCTTGTCCGCAACGATTCTGTCATTCATCTGGACAGGATTCAGGAGCAACTATCTGGCAATGGACTGGCGTATCGTCCTGGCGATTTTTGTCATCAGACTCTTGAGTGCACTCTTCTTTACAGGCTATGTTTCCAAGGTGATCTGTGACAAGCTGGATGATGCCGGCATATTGAATCACAACCTGAAAGCCAGTGAAGCCATTGACTGATCCAGCTTTATCTATAAAAGATCTGACCTTTACCTTGAATGGACAGCCACTGATCGAAGATGCCAGTTTAACCATCGATAAAGGAGAAATCGTTCTGCTCTGCGGCAGAAGTGGGAGCGGTAAAAGTACGCTAGCCAATCTGATCAATGGCTACTTTCCGGAATATGGCGGGAAGCAGACGGTGTCGCACATCAGAATAGACGGCGAAGACGTGCAGCTGAAGTCTGTCGTCGACCGTTCAGAAAGAGTCGGGACCATTTTCCAGAATGCGCGTCTCTCCTTCAGCATGAAGACGTTGAGAGAAGAAATGGGCTTCTGTCTTGAGAATACACGGACTCCTTCAGAGCGTATTGATGACATTATTGAACAGAAAGCCAATCATTTCAACCTGACTCATCTTCTGGACCGGTCATTTGACGATCTGTCCGGAGGGGAGCTTCAGAAAGCGGCTTTTGTCTGTGCAAATTTGTCGGATTTGCCGCTTTATATTATGGATGAACCGTTTGCCAATATGGATGAGCAGACAATAGAAGATTACGTCAGCTACATCAAAGTCCTGTCCAAACAAGGCAAAGCAGTGATCATCATCGATCACCATGTCGATAGATGGAACTGGGTAGGCCGCTGGCTTCTGATGGATACAACCCGCCAGCTGATCGATCTGACACATCTGCCGTTAGACCTCAAGCGGGACAAATTGATTGAAGCTGGAGTCGTTATCGATCCTGCTACGATTTCCCGTCAAAGACCAAACACTGATGAAACAGTACTCGAACTGGATAAGGTCTCCGTCTATCACGAGCAGACTGTCCGGCAGTCCTTTTTCAGAAAAGTCACTTACGTTAACACACTGATCGAAGAGGCTTCTTTTGAACTGAAAAAAGGCGCACTGACTGCTTTAGTCGGGCCCAGCGGAATCGGAAAGTCTTCCTTATTCCGTTCGATATTAAATGTGTCGCCATATTCAGGAGACATCAGGATCCAAGGCAAGTCGATCCGTGACATGAAGTCAGCTGACCTTTATTCCAGAATCGGTCTGATCTTTCAGGATCCGTCGCTACAATTTGTTAAAACTAAGGTGATGGATGAAATGGTCCTCAGCCTGACTGCATGGGATGATATAGAAGAAGATCAAGCAGCCGAGCAGGCAAAAGCGCTGCTCGAACATCATCACTTTGAAAACAAAGCCGACGAATCGCCTTGGGTCCTCAGCCAGGGTCAGCAGAGACGTCTAGCTGTTGTCTGCATGACAGTGGGTCAGCAGCAGCTCCTGCTCGTCGATGAACCGACATACGGACAGGATGCAGCCAATGACAGAAAAATCATGGACAAACTAAGTGAACTCTGTGAAGCGGGGATGACCTGCCTGTTCACCAGTCACGACCGACAGCTCGTTGATGCTTATGCTGATACGATTTATGAAATCAGAGAAAAGAAGGTGAAACAGGTTTTATGATCGACTCTATCAATCCAACTGCTAAGACCGTGGGCATCCTTCTAGGGTCCCTGATTCTTGGACTGACCTTTCAGTGGGAAGTCAACCTGACCATCACCTTATTGGGACTGATTTTCGTTACAACCTCTAAACGGGCTGCGCCTGAACGCCTGCTGAAAATCATGGTGCCGATTCTGTTCGTCTCCATCAGCTATTTCTTTACCGGCTGGATTTTCAGCTCCGAACAGGCCTTGTTCAGCTCAAGTCAGACTGATCTAATTATTCCCAGTGGGAGAGATCTGATCAACGGCCTGAACCTCGGGTCGCGTGTACTAGCCTTTGCGATGCTGGGCATCAGCTACAGCCTGACGACAGATTCTAAAGAACTGATTGCTAGCTTTATCCAGCAGGCACGCATGCCGATGAAAATGGGCTATGCCATCTTTACAGCAGTCAATCTGACTTCACTGATCAGAAGAGAATACGACAACTCAAAACTCGCGCTTCAGGTCAGAAATATCCCGGTCAAACCTTTTGACTCAAAGCCCTTGTTCACGATGATGGTCCGTATGATCCGCTGGTCCGAGCGCCTGTCTCTGGCCATGGAATCCAAAGGGTTCAGTGAAGACCGCGTGATGCAGCTGAAGATGACAGTTAAGCCTATAGATATCGTGTTTATGGTTGGACTGCCTGTAACCATAGCTTTGCTGGGATTTGTAGTTTTCTAATAGTATAAGTTAAATCAATTGAAGAGATGTTCATGAGTGATTTAATTGTCAGTCATGGGCATCTTTTTTAATTCTTCTAAATAAGATAAATAATAGATAAAGTGTGAACGATAGATCTTTCAAGGGACCTTAGTAGAAAGGCCAGTTGTAGGGCTTGTCTATAAATCTATTGAAAATAAAATGATTAAATCTTCAAAACCAATTGACTTTTGTCGCTATTCACGGTACTATATCAGATGGTATTGTTTGCCACCATGATAAGCCCCGGAAACTTGTTTTGGAACAAACAACAGAGAGTCTTTCTTATTACTTTTAACGGAACTTAGAAGCGATGGAAAGCAGCTAATTTAAAATTGATTCTTGAAAAGAAAATTTGGAGGTTAAGATCGTGCGTACAACATTTATGGCGAATGAAAGTAACATCGAACGCAAATGGTATGTAGTCGACGCTACAGATATTCCTTTAGGACGTCTGTCAACTGTCGTTGCATCTATCCTACGCGGTAAAAACAAACCTACGTATACACCACACGTTGATACTGGTGACCACGTAATCGTAATTAATGCAGGAGAAGTTAAACTAACAGGGAAGAAAGCTAGCGACAAGATTTATTCTCGTCACTCTGGACACCCAGGTGGATTGACTCAACAGTCAGCTGGAACAATCCGTGCTCAAAGACCGGAACGTTTGATTGAAATGTCAATCAAAGGTATGCTTCCACACAACCCACTAGGACGTAAACAAATTAAAAAACTTCACGTATACGCTGGCCCTGAGCACAAAAACCAAGCTCAACAGCCAGAAGTACTAGACATTACAAACTTGATTTAAGGAGGGACATCCATTGGCACAAGTACAATATTTCGGAACTGGTCGTCGTAAAAACTCTACAGCTCGTGTTATCATGACTCCAGGTTCTGGTAAAATCACTTTTAACGGTAAAGATATTTCTGAATATTTAAACTTCGATCACCTACATTTAGTAGTTAAACAGCCACTAGCTATCACTGATACAGTAGACAGCTACGACATCACTATCAACGTTCACGGTGGTGGGTTCTCAGGACAAGCAGGCGCTGCTCGTCACGGAATCTCTCGTGCGTTACTACAAGTAGATCCTGACTTCCGTTCTCCACTGAAAGCAGCTGGACTGCTTACACGTGATTCACGTATGAAAGAGCGTAAAAAACCAGGTCTTAAAAAAGCGCGTAAATCTCCACAATTCTCAAAACGTTAATTGCTGGAGCCGTTGCGAATTTATTCGCTTACGGATACAGTATGGGACGGAGATTTCGAAAGAAATCGAGTACCATTCAATTTGGTAATGGAGAACCCCATCAAAAATGGGGTTCTTTTTTTTGTGCGCCCGGCATGGGCGACAACTTGGTGGTGAAAGTCCACTACAGACTTGGCAGTAGGAACTGTTAGCGAAAGTCAAGGGTGTCCGCCGTGAGGCGGAATCTGAAGGAAGACGGACGCAAA
>NZ_BAAGIQ010000098.1:0-6963 GCF_054658175.1 Alkalibacterium sp. s-m-28 | reverse complement strand
TGGACAGTGCTAAACGCATTGGTTACTCCAGAAAGAAATACTGGAGACTGTCAAAAACACCTGAAGTTCATTGGGTGCTTACAACGAAAAGACTCTACCGGTGGAACGTAGTTTCACTACGAGACCTGGCAGAGTCTGCTTACTTAAGATATTGAACCGCCGTATACGGAACCGTACGTACGGTGGTGTGAGAGGACGATAAATGAATTAATCATTTATCTCCTACTCGATTAAGGAGGATGTTATCTATGCAAAAATTTACAGATCTGCCTGTCGAATCCCGTCCGCGAGAAAGGCTGAAAGAATATGGTCAGTCAGCGCTGGCCAATCATGAACTGCTGGCTATATTGTTAAGAACAGGGACTAGAGATCAGAATGTGCTGCAATTAAGTCTACAAGTCTTTTCACACTTTGATGACTTGTACATGCTGAAGAATGCTTCACTTGAGGAACTGATGGAGATTCCGGGGATTGGAAAGGCTAAAGCTGTGGAACTGCTTGCTGCCATTGAGCTGGGAAGAAGAATGTCACATACACCTATCGTCAAAGAAGGAGCGGTCACATCCAGCCAGTACATTGGACAGATTCTGCTGGACGAACTAAAGGATTTTCAGCAGGAGCATGTGGTCGCTCTCTTACTTAATACAAAGAATGAAATCATAAAAAAGGAGACAATTTTTAAAGGATCTCTAAATTCGTCTGTGGCGCACCCAAGGGAGATTTTCAAAGCTGCCATAAAATGTTCGGCAGCACGACTCATCATTGCACACAATCACCCATCCGGAAATCCTGAACCTTCTGATGCTGATCTTTCATTTACTCAACGAATGTCCGAAGCAGGAAGACTGATAGGAATAGAACTGCTGGATCACTTTATTATTGGAGATAATTCCTACATCAGTTTAAAAGAAATGGGAGCGCTGTAACAGTCGGTAAAGAAGCATCATATCTTTTTAAATAAATGGAGCATTATCCTTGCAATATTAAAATAGCCATGTTAATATGAATTTAGCATTTTGTTAGGGAAAGAAAAAAGTAATGTGTAACAACATTCCGATTCGTACCTATAGCAATAATGTGAAATATATAGTGCACTAGGCACGAGGAGGAATTTGTAACATGGAAAACGGTACAGTAAAATGGTTTAACGCAGAAAAAGGTTTTGGATTCATCGAGCGCGAAGGTGCAGACGATGTATTTGTACACTTCTCAGCTATTAACGAAGAAGGATTCAAATCTCTAGAAGAAGGTCAAGCTGTTACTTTCGACATCGAAGAAGGCGCACGCGGACCACAAGCTGCAAACGTAGAAAAAGCGTAATTAACTCTAATTGAATTTTCGACCGGGTAGGCATAATGCTTGCCCGGTTTTTTAGTGAGCCCTGATAATGTAACGAATCGTTTCAAATATTAAAATTAAAATAAAGTCAAAGTCTTATAGTGCATCTTTTGAGATAAAAAGGTACAATAGCATAATGAATACTATTCAATAGTAATTAAATATGTATGCTTTGATTTTTGAAAGGAGATTTTCTAAGTGTTTTGGTTTAGAAAAAAGAATATTGGAATTGACCTGGGGACTGCAAATACTAATGTCTTCGTAGAAGGAAAAGGAATAGTACTGGGGGAACCCTCAGTTGTTGCTAAAGATAAACAGACTGATGAGGTTGTTGCAGTTGGCGAAAATGCACAGAAGATGATTGGTAGAACACCCGGAAGCATCGTAGCTATCCGTCCGATGAAAGATGGAGTGATCGCTGATTTCGATACCACTGCAGCTATGATGGAATACTTTATAGGAAAATCTGTCGGAAAACGTGCCTCGAAGCCCAATGTGGTCGTCTGTGTTCCCGGAGGAGGAACTGAAGTTGAAAAAAGAGCGATCATTGATGCAACAAGGATGGCTGGAGCTAAAGATGCCTTTCTGATAGAAGAACCGTTTGCAGCTGCCATTGGTGCCGGTCTGCCAGTCAATGAACCCACAGGAAGCATGGTGGTAGACATTGGTGGAGGAACGACTGATGTGGCCACTATTTCTCTAGGTGGAATCGTCAGCAGCCGAACAATCAAAATGGCTGGAGATCAGATGGATCAATCGATCATTCATTTTATCAGAAGTAAATACAACATGCTGATAGGTGAGCGTACAGCCGAAGCAATCAAAATAGAACGGGGTAGCGCATCTGTTGAAGCTTCTAGAGCCCATGATAACATGGATATTAGAGGAAGGGACTTACTTACAGGTTTACCTAAAACAATCTCTATACCTGCGGAAGATGTTTCTGAAGCGATAAAAGAAGTGATCGATGGCATAATAGTTGCTGTAAAAGCAACATTAGAAGATACGTCTCCCGAAATTTCTGCAGACGTGATCGATAGAGGAATTGTATTGACAGGTGGCGGAGCTCTTCTTAAAAACATAAGTGATGTTATTGCGGAAGAAACCGAAGTGCCTGTATTTGTAGCAAGCAGCCCACTTGATTGTGTAGCTATTGGTACTGGGGAAGCTCTGAATCACCTTGACCTTTACAAAAAACGATCGAGATAAATAAGTAAACTGACAAGCGGGAAGGCATCTTCCCGCTTGTTTGTTGAACAGGACAAGACATGCATTAAGTAAAATCTTATGCAACTGCCTCTACGATAAAATCTAAATATATGGTAAAATAGTCGAAGTTAATTATAAGAGGTGTTTTAAGTGAACCAGTTTTTTACAAACAAGAAAATGATCGTTCTGCTCATCAGTGTAATACTCTTTGTTTCTCTTATTTCAATATCTTTGAGAACCGGAGACAATACACCGTTTCTGCAGCAGGCAGCTAATGATATTACAGCAGTTCTGGGACGTGTTTTTATCCGACCTGCCAATGCAGTAACAAGGATTTTTGAATCAGTTAACGATCTACAGAATACTTATGAAGAAAATCAGAGACTGAAAATTGAAATAGACAAAATCTACGAACGACAGGCTGAAATCAATGTCTTGAGGGATGAAAATCAGAGGCTGGGAGAAGAACTTGAATTACAAAGCTCCCTGACAGACTACCGGACCATTTCAGGTACTGTTATTTCAAGAAATCCGGATAATTGGGTCGATCAGATTGTGGTTGACAGGGGCAGCCAGGATGGCGTCGCAGTTGGAATGCCAGTTATGTCGAGCAACGGTCTTATTGGAAGGATCTCTGAAGTCAATCCTACGAGCTCCAAGGTTGTCCTTCTGACAAATATCGATCAGACAGCAAATCAGGTCTCTTCCGAAATTATTATGGAAGAAGAAATTGTTTATGGACTGATCAGTGGGTATGACAGCAGTAGCGACAGACTGGTCATGTCTCAGATTACCTCCACAATCGAAATCGAAGAAGGCGAGCTGATTACAACCTCTGGACTGGGAGGCGTGATTCCTCGTGGTCTAGTTATAGGAGAAGTTGAAGAAGTGACTATGGATGCTCATGGGCTGGCTCAGCAAGTCTTTGTAAACCCGGCAGCAGATTTTGAAAATATCAGATTTGTTACAATTATAAATAGACTTGCAGAAAGCGGGGAATAGTATGGAACAGTGGAAAAGAGTTGTCATTCCTATTGTCCTGTTATTTTTCTCGCTGCTGACCGATGGGCTGATCGTTGCGCTGTTTACTGAACAGCTAAACGTTCCCTTCGGGTTTATGTCTCCAAGGTTATTTGTATTAGTAGTGATTATGCTTGCATTCTACCTTGAACCGAGACATATGATCATCCTGACAGTTGTTTTCGGTTTCATTTACGACAGCTATTTTTCAGGCCTTCTGGGAATATACATCGCCGGTCTGACACTTATAGCCTATTTTGTCATGCAATTGAGAAAAATATTCGATACGACCTATTTAATTATCCTGCTTGTTTCCATCATCATGATTACTTTTCTTGAGTTTTTTGTTTTCGGAATTTATACCGTGCTGGACTTAACTACTATGGGAGTACAGAATTTTATGGCAGGCAGACTGTCAGCCTCGCTGCTGTTCAACACTGTCATCGCAGTGTTCCTTATTCTACCATTGAAGTACGTCATTCAGAGCATGGGTATTGACAGAAAAGATAACAAGGATAAATCGAAATCCAGTATAAGCTACAGATAATGAGGAGTGGAGCCAATGAAGAATGCTGTAACACTAAAGGGAAGAACGGGAGGGTTTCAGATTATCCTGCACGCTTCAGCTTCCTTTGAAGAAGTAGTTGACCAGCTGAAAGAACTTACAGTTCAACTGAAAAAGGATACTCAGAAAGGACATGAGCTGATTTTTTTTGTTGACACTGGGAACAGGCTGCTGTCAGCTGACGAAAAAAAACAGATTAGCTATATCATTGAGGATGAGCATTTTAAAATCAGTTCATACGAATCCGATGTTATTTCGATCGAAGATGCTCAGAAACGTGCCAGAGAAGCACGCCCAAAGCTTGAAGTAAGAACAGTCAGAAGCGGTCAAATTCTTGAAGCTGATGGTGATTTGCTGCTTATAGGTCAAGTCCATCCAGGTGGAACAGTTCGGGCAACGGGCAGTATATTTGTTATCGGAGAATTGAAAGGGATCGCCCATGCAGGATTTGAAGGCAATGAAAATGCCATAGTCCTGGCGAATTTCAAGTATAACGCACAAGTGAGGATTGGCGGAAATGTACATGTCATTGAGAACAGAGATGAAAACCTTGTACAGTCAGAGGACATCCAATTTGTTTACGTGAATGATTTACATATCATAGAGGTCGGTTCTCTGCATTACTTGAAAACTATACGACCAGAAATAGGGAAACACTCAGGAGGTTTATTTTAAATGGGAAAAGCAATTGTTGTTACATCAGGTAAAGGCGGAGTAGGAAAAACGACATCCACTGCAAACATAGGAACAGCTCTGGCCCTTCAAAGCAGAAAAGTGTGTCTAGTGGATATGGACATAGGACTTCGTAACCTGGATGTTATTTTAGGTCTTGAGAATAGAATTATCTACGATATTATTGATGTAGTCGAAGGAAGAGCAAAACTTCATCAAGCTATCATAAAAGACAAGCGCTTCAATGATCAGCTTTTCCTGCTTCCAGCTGCTCAGCACGCTGACAAGAATGCTATCAATGAAGAACAGATGATAGATCTGATCGGCGAACTTAAAAAAGATTATGACTTTGTGCTGATCGATTGTCCAGCAGGAATCGAACAAGGATTCAAAAACTCTATAGCTGCAGCCGATGACGCTATTCTGGTGACAACGCCTGAAATGTCAGCAATCCGAGATGCAGACAGAATCATCGGGCTGATCGAACAGACATCGATCCAGCAGCCGAAACTGATCATTAACCGAATCCGAAAGTCAATGATGCAAAAGGGTGAAGTGATGGATATAGAAGAAATCACCCGCCATCTATCAGTAGAACTGTTGGGAATCATTTTTGAAGACGATGAAGTCGTCAGATCTTCAAATAAAGGGAATCCAGTAGTGTTGGATCCGGATCATGTGTCGTCACAAGGGTATAGAAACATTGCGAGACGTCTTCTGGGAGACACTGTTCCGCTGATGTCTCTTAAAGAAGAGAAACAGTCATTTTGGAAAAAGCTTTTCGACAAAAAACGTTGACTCGTTATGTCTTATTTGATATGATATTAATGTTGTATTTGTGACGCACCACAGCTACAACCGCTCGTATATAAGTATTTAAGAGCTAATGCCACTTATAACGGCGAGTCTAAGTGCAGGAATAGGGCGTATTATGCTTTGTTCAAAATTATAAGGAGGTGCAACAAGTATGTATGCAATCATCAAAACAGGCGGCAAACAGTTCAAAGTTGAAGAAGGTCAGGAAATCTTTGTCGAAAAACTGGACGGAGAATCTGGCGATACTGTAACATTTGGAGAAGTATTGTTCGTCGGTGGAGACAGCACTGTTGTAGGAAGTCCGTTTATCGAAGGTGCTTCAGTTGAAGCAATTATCGAAAAACAAGGTCGCGGTAAGAAAGTTACGACTTACAAATACCGTCGCAGAAAAGACTCTCACAACAAGCAAGGTCACCGTCAGCCGTATACAAAAGTAACAATCAAATCAATTAAAACCAACTAATACAAACAGGGAAGCGGTTCTGTAATGATCAATATTCTATTCCAGTTTGAAAATGAGCATATCTCTTCAGTGGAAGTCACTGGACATGCTGATTCCGGTCCTTATGGTCAGGATATCGTGTGCGCCGCCGTCTCAGCATTGAGTATCGGTACAGTGAACAGTCTGATAGAGATCGGTAAGATATCGCCAGATATCGTGTCGGCTGATGATCAGGGAGGCTTTCTGAAGTTCTCGCTGCCCGAAGGTTTGAGTCAGAAGCAAATGGAAACAGCTCAAATATTGATGAATAGTCTGCATCTTTCCTTGAAAAATACGGAGGAAGAGTATGGAGACTATATGACAGTCCATTCCTCAGACAATAAGTAATGGAGGTGCAAAAATCATGTTGAAAATGAATTTACAGTTTTTCGCGACGAAAAAAGGTGGAGGGTCTACTTCCAACGGTCGTGATTCTCAATCCAAACGTCTAGGCGCTAAGCGTGGAGACGGTCAGGTCGTTTCAGGTGGATCAATTTTATACCGTCAACGCGGAACTAAAATCCATCCAGGTGAAAACGTTGGTCGTGGTGGAGATGACACGCTTTATGCTAAAGTTGATGGCGTTGTTCGTTTCGAGCGTAAAGGAAAAAACAAAAAGCAAGTTTCTGTTTATCCTGTGGCTAACTAAATTAAGAGAAGTGGAGGAATCACATCAGCTGATATGATTCCTTTTTTCTTCTGTACTTTGAAAACCCCCGGCTATGCCGGGGGTTAAGGATAGCTTTCAGCGTGGGGTCAAAAAAAGCCTCACTTCATGATAAGATAAAGTTGGTTTCCCGACCACTTACTCAAATCATTGAAGGAGGCGTCCCATGAAGGACAAGAACAGTTTAGCACATTC
>NZ_BAAGIQ010000097.1:0-6977 GCF_054658175.1 Alkalibacterium sp. s-m-28 | reverse complement strand
ACCGACTTCATTTAAAGAAATTTTAGCTGGAAGTGAGTCCAATCCGTCACACATCACTGTTTGATTTAGTTGATTAACCTTAAGCCGATAGGCTTTCCAAGGTTTGATCAGGGTGCGAAACTTGAGTAATATATTGGATAAAAGTCAGTTGATAGGCTTACTAGAAGCACTATCTTTTTGACCATTACTGACCTTTCTATAATTAATTATACTCTGACCATTACTGACTTTCAAGTGATAAATGAGATTTAGTAAAAAATAGTTGTAGGTATAGGAAAAAAATGGTAATCTGTAATGGAAGAAAGGGTAGTATGATAAGCTTGGAACATGTTGGTGCAGCGATCGAATGTTCATGAAGCGCTCTCATAATGCTCATTTCTACCATACTATCTACTATTAAAGGAGAATTCATAATGGAAAAAAGAGAATACAACGTAACTGCAGAAACAGGGATTCACGCTAGACCAGCAACTTTACTGGTTCAGACAGCGAGCAAATACAACTCAGATATCACTTTAGAATATAAAGGAAAATCTGTTAATCTGAAATCAATCATGGGCGTTATGTCTCTAGGTGTTGGTAAAGGTGCTGACGTTTCTATTACTGCTGAAGGTGCAGACGAAAAAGAAGCGATCGAAGGAATCGATCAGACAATCAAGAATGAGGGAATGGCTGAATAATGACCTCACAAGTATCTGGAATTGCAGCGAGCGATGGAATTGCTCAAGCTAAAGCCTACTTACTTATCGAGCCTGATTTAACTGTTGAAAAAACAAGTGTTACTGACACGGGTGCCGAAAAAGACCGTCTGACTAAAGCAATCGATGAGTCTAAAGAGCAGCTGGGCAAGATCCGCAGCATAGCCGCTGAATCTTTAGGTGAAGAAGAAGCACAAGTCTTTGATGCTCATGTCATGGTATTGTCTGATCCTGATCTGATTGATCAGACACATGCTGTAATCGATAACGACAAAGTCAATGCAGATTTTGCTTTCAAACAAGTGACGGATACATTCATCGCTATGTTCGAAGGCATGGAAGACAATGCTTATATGCAGGAACGTGCAGCTGATATCAAAGATGTTAGAAAACGAGTACTAGCTCGTTTGCTGAACGTGACTCTGCCTTCTCCAGCTACTATAGATGAAGAAGTCATAATCATTGCTGAAGATCTTACACCTAGTGATACTGCCCAGTTAAATAAGAAGTATGTAAAAGCCTTTGTAACTGATATCGGAGGTAGAACTTCTCACTCAGCAATCATGGCCCGTTCTCTTGAGATTCCTGCCATTGTGGGAACAAAGAACATTACAGAACTCGTTAAAGAAGAGGATTATTTAATTGTTGACGGAATGGAAGGAGAAGTAATCATCAACCCTTCCGAGGAAATTATATCTTCTTTCAATAAAAAAGCTGAAGAGTTTGCTCAGCTGAAAGCAGAATGGGATCGTCTTAAAGACGAGCCTAGCCTGACCAAAGATGGAAAGCACGTAGAGTTGGCTGCCAATATCGGGACACCTAAAGATCTTGAAGGGGTAATCAATAATGGTGGGGAAGCGATTGGACTTTATCGTACCGAATTCCTTTATATGGATTCTGCTGAACTACCATCTGAAGATGAGCAGTTTGATGCCTACAAAAAAGTTCTCGAAGGCATGGGAGACAAACCGGTAGTTGTCAGAACAATGGATATCGGCGGAGATAAAGAATTGCCGTATCTTGAATTGCCTGTAGAAATGAACCCGTTCCTAGGTTACCGCGCGATTCGTGTCAGCCTGGACCAGGATAGTGTGTTCCGTACGCAATTGAGAGCCTTATTAAGAGCTTCAGTTCACGGCACACTTCGCATCATGTTCCCTATGATTGCGACTTTACCTGAGTTTAGAGCTGCGAAAGCCATTTTGGAAGAAGAAAAAGCTAAATTGATTGAAGAAGGTACTGAGGTATCTGATTCGATTGAAGTGGGAATCATGATCGAAATTCCGGCAGCAGCAGTGCTGGCTGATCAGTTTGCTAAAGAAGTAGACTTTTTCAGTATCGGAACGAACGACCTGATCCAATACACTATGGCAGCAGACCGCATGAATGAACGCGTCTCTTATTTATACCAGCCATATAATCCATCGATCCTTCGCCTAATCAAAGGTGTAATCGATGCTGCGCACAGTGAAGGCAAATGGGCCGGAATGTGTGGAGAAATGGCAGGAGATCAGATCGCTGTACCACTACTTGTGGGACTAGGACTGGATGAGTTTTCAATGAGTGCGACGAGTATTCTGAAAACTAGAAGCCTATTGAGAAAGCTTGATACAGCTGAAATGAAAGAACTAGCTGATAAAGCTCTGACAGAATGCACCACTTCTGAAGAAGTGATGGCATTGGTCGATCAATACGTATCATAATCGATAAACAGACTGGGTCTTAACCTGACCCAGTCTGTTTTGCTATACATAAAAAGGAGGCTACTTGATGAAAAAGATAGGGTTTATCGGTACAGGAGTCATGGGACAGTCGATCGTGAAACATTTACTTAATGCAGGGTATGAGGTCGCCGTCTACAATCGTACAAAATCAAAAACTGAGGATCTAATCAGACTTGGAGCAAGCTGGAAGGATACACCAGCCGAGGTGGCGCGTGAGTCAGAGCTGATTTTTACTATGGTAGGGTACCCTCGTGATGTAGAAGAGGTCTATTATGGGAATGATGGAATCTTTCAGACGGATTTCAGCAACAGAATGGCAGTCGATTTGACAACCAGTACGCCTTCTTTAGCAGAAAAAATATACAGCACTGCTGTGAAGGCTGGTGGGCAGGCGCTGGATGCTCCGGTGTCCGGCGGAGACCTGGGCGCAAGGAATGGCACGCTGACCATCATGATTGGTGGGGAGTCAGAAGTGTTTGAGTCTTGCAGGCCAGTTCTTGAACTCTTTTCGAAATCACTTGAACATCATGGACCGGCGGGTAGCGGTCAGCATACCAAAATGGCTAATCAGATTATGGTTGCAGGCACGATGACTGGGATGGCTGAAATGCTGGTCTATGCAGAAAAAGCCGAACTTGATTTGGATAAGGTAGTTAAAACTCTTAGTGGGGGCGCGGCAGCCAACTGGTCACTTGAGAACTATGCGCCAAGAATTATTAAGGAAGACTATACCCCAGGCTTTTTCGTCAAGCATTTTATCAAAGACCTCAATATTGCACTTCAGGAAGCTGATAAAATGAAGCTTAAGTTACCAGCCACAGCTAGAGCAAAAGCTTTATACGATCAGCTTGCAGAAAAAGGACATGAAGATGATGGTACCCAGGCGCTGATCAGGCTCTGGTGGGGCTAGACTGAGATAGATTGGCTTCATCGTTTGATAAGTGCAAAAAGAGGAGTCGCCTTGATTATAACTTCAGGGTGACTCCTCTTTTGTGTAGTGTCATGTGTAGCAAGCGTATGGCTTGCTAGTGCTGTTGAAAATCTGCAGGTTTTTCGAAACAGGACGTGTTCCAGTAGTCCAGCTTATTTATTTTCCATATACTCTGCAATACGGTCCATAGCTGTTTGGATATTGTCAAGACTAGCTGCATAACTTAGTCTGACATACCCTTCTCCTGCATCCCCGAATGCACTTCCTGGAATAATCGCTACTTTAGTTTCCTTCGCCAGATCGTAGCAGAAGTCATAACTGTTCTGTTTAAGTCTTTCCGGAACTTTAGCAAATACATAAAAGGCTCCAGTAGGTTCAGCAATTTCAAAACCGAGAGCAGACAGTTTTTCTACAACAACATCGCGGCGTTTAAGGTACTGATCTCTCATAGGCAGCGCATCATCTTTCCCTACGGTAAGGGCTTCTATGCCGGCAAACTGAGTGATGCTTGATGCACTGGTAACCAAAGACTGATGGGTTTTTACTATCTGTTCAGCCAGGTACTCAGGTGCAAAAATAAGTCCCAGTCTCCACCCTGTCATAGCGTGAGATTTTGACAGGCCGTTGATTACGATCGTCTGCTGACGCAAATGTTCTCCCAATGAAACAAAGGGCGCATTATAGACGATTTCACTATAAATTTCATCACTGATGGCAATGACTTCAGGGAAGCGACTGAATAAGTCGGCGAGCTTCATTACTGTCTCTTTATCCCAAGTGGTCCCGGTAGGGTTATTGGGGTAGTTGAAAATAACAGCTTTCAGTGAATCTCTATGTTCTTCCATGGTTTTTTCTAATATATCAGGATCGATAATAAATCCGGTGTCAGATGTGTCGATGAATATAGGTTCCGCTTTAGCGTATCTGACCAGAGATTCATAAAGAGTGAAAAACGGAGATGGAATAATTACCTTGTCCCCTGGGTTAAGGAGAGTCAGAAGGCTGGCAGCGAGTGCCTCTGTTGCACCAACTGTTGCGATGATCTCTGAGTCTGGGTTATAATCCAGACGATACTTTTCATTAACAAAAGCTGCTGCGGCTTCGCGCAGGAGATGGTATCCAGCAGTTTGCGTGTAAAAAGAGAAATCTTCATCGATTGCCCGCTTCGCTGCTTCCTTTACATGTGAAGGGGTAGGGAAGTCAGGTTGCCCCAGGGTCAGTCGAATCAGTTCGCCGAATTCAGAGACTTGTTCATCGAACTGTCTGATCTGTGATATTTCAGCTTTTAATACTTCCTGATTGAAAAGTGAATTGGTCATAATTATCATCCTTTTTTTTACTTATTAGTTTATCATACAGTTTTAATAAACAGAATTGAAGAGAGATTTTTAAATAGTTGAGGGAGGACTTCGGAGAATTTAGTAAAACCTGAGACAATTACTGTAATTTACAACAAATTCTGGTAAAATAGATGAGTGAAGAAGAATAGAAGTAGGAAGGGGAAAGTCTATGAAACCATCCCAACTGATACCAATTATCCGTCGCTTGGATGCGATGCGTGAAGATCAGTCTGACGAGGTGCAGGTAAGACGTTTCGAAAGAGACGGCAAGGAGCAGTGTATCGTTAGATATGACAGCAAATCCAACATGTTCGAGCTTGAAGACCGTACAAGCCAGCAGACCTATGAGTTTGACAATATTGACTATGTTGCTGTCGAAATACTTGAACTTGTTCAACCTGCAACATCTACAGAAGATTAAGAAGTGCACAAAAGGAAGTGCTTTGTGTGCTTCCTTTTTTTTAGATAGAACCCCTATGTAAAAAAATACAGTTCAGAATAGGAGGAAGTGGATGCTTAAAAGTTTTAAACCAACGTGGATGGTCGAGTCGATATATCAGATCACTCCTGAACAGCTGAAAAATGCTGGGATCAAGGCAGTTCTGACCGATCTGGACAATACGCTCATTGCCTGGAACAATCCCGAGGCAACCGAAGAGACGATTGAATGGATCAAACTGATGAAGGAAAATGATATCGAAGTTATCATCCTTTCAAATAACACACGAAAAAGAGTAGGAAAAGTAGCTTGTATTCTTGATCTTGAATTCGTTCCGAATGCCTTGAAACCTTTTCAGCGAGGGTTCAAAAAAGCTCTTGAGGAATTTGACCTTGATAAAAGCGAAGTAATGATGGTAGGAGATCAAATCATTACGGATATAAAAGGAGCCAATCATGCAGGAATCAGAAGTGTTCTCGTTAAACCTATTCTGGACTCCGATGCCTGGAATACCCGACTGAACCGGTTCGTTGAATTGAAAATCATGAATTATCTGATTGAGAAAGACCCGGATATGAAATGGAGAGGAAGTTTACATGACAGAAATAGAACAAACTGACACGCTATATTGTATTGGCTGCGGTGCAGTGCTTCAGGATAAAGACGAATCGAAATCCGGTTATGCACCGACTAAGACACTCGAAAAAGCAGCCGAAGATGAAGCAGTCTATTGTAAGCGATGTTTTCGACTGAGACATTACAACGAGGTTCAGGATGTAGAACTGACAGACGATGATTTCCTTAATATGCTTCATGAATTAAGTCAGAAAGATGCGCTCATCGTCAACCTGGTGGACATTTTTGACTTTAATGGAAGCATTATATCAGGCATACAGAGATTTGCAGGACAAAACCCTCTGATGATCGTAGGGAATAAAGTCGATCTCCTGCCGAAGTCTTTAAAGCAGTCTAAAATGAGACAGTGGATAACTGAACAGGCCCACCTGGTCGGAATCAGACCGGATAGCGTCCATCTGATCAGCGCACTCAGCAAAGATCATGTAATGGACCTTATGGAACAAATCGAAAAAGCAAGAAAAGGGGAAGACGTCTATATTGTAGGAACGACCAATGTCGGTAAGTCCACTTTAGTAAATCAGATCATCAATCTGGCAACAGATGAATCCGATGTCGTAACGACCTCATATTTCCCTGGTACTACACTCGGTAAAATTGAAATTCCTCTCGATGACGAACGGATGCTGGTCGATACCCCTGGAGTCATTCAGCCAGGTCAGCTGTCTTATTATCTATCAGCGAAAGACATCAAGGAAATCACCCCGAGAAAAGAAATCAAGCCGAAAAGTTATCAGCTGAATGAAGAGCAGACACTTTTCATTGCCGGTCTGGCACGCTTTGATTACATCTCCGGAAATGATAAGCAGTCATTCGTCAGCTATTTTGCTAATGACTTGTATATACACAGAACGAAAACCGAGAAGGCTGATGACCTCTACTCCAGTCAGAAAGGGGAACTGCTTACTCCACCTTCTGAGGACAGTGAAATTGCCAGTATGAAGCGATATGAGTTTGTGACCTCGGGTCCCTCTGATATCGTATTCTCCGGGTTAGGATGGATTTCAATCGATCAAGCAGATACTAAAATTGCCGCATGGGCCCCTCAGGGTGTAGATGTACTGATCAGAAAGCAATTAATTTAGGTAACTCCCAATAATCTATGAAAAATTATGTTTCCCAAATTTCTCGTTGCTCGTATGATGATTTCTGTCGATGAAGGTAATATAATCCAATCCTTGTCTGGATTAAACAGCTTTATAACAGATC
>NZ_BAAGIQ010000096.1:0-7022 GCF_054658175.1 Alkalibacterium sp. s-m-28 | reverse complement strand
GTCGATTCAACCTCGTGATTTTCTGATTTTTCTGGTAAAATATTAGTCATAAGACATCTCTCCTTTGAATGTTGTTATGGTGACTACATTTTACCAAAGAGAGGTGTCTTTTTGTGTGTTTTTTGATGATTATTTATAAGAAGTTTCAATAACCGCAAGGGTTAAACCTGGATATTCAACTGCAAAACTTGAGTGACTTAAGAATAACGAATTATACATAAAAAGTAAAGTAACATCGGGCTTCTTACATTTATTATGTCCAAAAATATTACAAATGAAAATGGTTCTCATTCAATTTATTCTCTTTAAACTGAAATTAATTGTGAAAAAAGTTCTTTTTGATCATTCGCTCATATACTTCTGAGCTTCTATTTAATACATATTATAAACTAAATTTGTAGGAGTTATTTGCAATAAGCTATACTCTTATCTATGGTTCTCAATTAGCCTAGTAATTGAGAACTGTGTCAAGGGAGCCTTTTTTATATAATCCAACAATTACTTAAGATTTGTCATTATCCTGTTAAAAAAGATTCCTTTTAATTTGTCACAAATTAATCTTTCAGAAATGAGTATTCTTCCATATCCTCATATTTTTCAGACAAATAAAAAATCTATCATCCCCCGGCATAAAGCAGGAGAATAATAGATAGTCAGACTTTCTGTGCCGACCTGATATCTTCGGCTATTTTATTTATTTTTCTTAAACGATGATTCACTCCAGATTTGGAGACCCCACCATTAGGCACTAGTTCACCCAGTTCTTTCAGGCTCACATCCGGATGATCGATGCGTAACTTTGCCATTTCCCTTAATTTACCCGGTAATGTATCCAGACCTCTTGCCTGAGCAATCAGATGAATATTTTCGATTTGCCTGCTTGCTGCATCAATGGTCTTGTTCATATTTGCATTCTCGCAGTTGACGAGACGGTTGACTGAATTACGCATGTCTCTTACGATCCTTACATCTTCGAAGCGGAACATGCTCCCAGTTGCCCCGATCATGGCCAGAAAATCAGCAATTTTTTCTGCTTCTTTCAGATAAACGATATAGCCGTTCCGTCTCTCATGAATACGCGCATTCATATCGAACATCTGCATCATCTCGCAGATGTCCTCATTGTGCTCTTCATAGCTTGAATGGATTTCCAGATGATAACGGCTGGTGTCCGGACTGTTGACAGATCCACTGGCAAGAAAAGCTCCTCTCAGATAGGATTTGGCTTTCTGCTTGTTAGTTTTTACCTCTTCAGGGATATGTCCACTGTAGAGCACACCATCCATGATGCCCAGCTCCTTTAAAATGAGCTTACTTCCACTTTTAAGTCGAACAATATACACATTGTTCTTTTTTAATTTCATTTTCTTTCTAACCAGCAGCTCTGATTCCACATCAAAATTGTCTTTGATCAGCGAATAGATTCTACGGGCTATTGCAGCATTTTCTGTCTGGACATTCAATAAGAAGTCGTGGTCGACAATACTCAGTGTTCCGTTCATCCTAATCAGAGCGGCCAGTTCTGCTTTGGCATGCTCTGGATGGACTTCCAGAAGTGTGAGTTCTTTTTTTACTTCAAAAGCAAATGACATGGGTTCACTTCCTTACTTTCAGTGACTCTACTTAACTAAACTTTCAGTTGTTTTCAAAATACTGTTTGATTTTACGCTGGCTGTTAAATGCTGTACGGAATATTTCTTCAGCAACTTTTTCTCCATCATGATAGACACCTTTTGGGGTCAATTCCAGAAAATCATCAGAAATGATCAATGGCACTTCTTCGCTTAGTCCTCTAAAATCATGTTCGACTTGAAGCAGATATTCTTCGTTCGCTTCCTGATCGATATACTGATCCGGTACCAGACCAATATTAGTAATAGCGATATCCACAAATCTCTCTCCGAGATGCTTGTGCAGGACACGCAGATGATCAGCATCAGAAAGCCCTTCAGTTTCACCCAATTGGGTCATGATGTTTGAGATATAGACTACGTTGGCTTCTGTCTCCATAACTGCTTTTCCAATATCAGGAATCATCAGATTAGGAAGGATACTGGTAAAGAGGCTTCCAGGTCCCAGTACAACCATATCCGCATCCATAATAGCTGATATGACCTTTCTGCTGGCTTTAACTGGCTTTCTTCCTTCTACACAAGAGACAGCCACATAGTCGATCATTTTACCGCCTTTGGGAATTTGTGATTCTCCGGTCTGGGTCGACCCATCCATATAACGCGCATGGAGGACTAGCGGTTCTTCAGCCGCAGGATAAACATGCCCTTTCACATGCATCATCTTAGCGAGCAGTTGAACGGCATCATAAATATTGCCACGCATATCAGCTGTTGCCTGAATAATGAGATTCCCAATCGTATGTCCTGACAAAGCCTCATCTTGAGACTTGAACCGGTACTGAAAAATCTCTTTCTGCAGTTCCGGTATTTCTGACAGAGCAATAAGTACATTTCTCAGGTCACCTGGCGGAACAGCATTGAAGCTTTTTCTTAACGCACCGCTGCTCCCTCCATCGTCTGCAACTGCCACAATAGCCGTGACATCTGCATCTTTTTCCTTAAGACTTTTTAAAATAACTGGCAACCCAGTTCCACCGCCGATCACGGCAATTTTTGGTCTTCTTTTATTGATTAATGATGATTTCATGACCGTATAATGGACTCCTTTACTTTATCCTTGTCTCTGTGTGAAACATTGACAGGATAGCCGTCAGCTTTTATTTTATTCGCAATCCGTTCAACTAAGGCAACTGACCGGTGTTTACCCCCAGTGCAGCCAATAGCGACAGTCAGATTGCTTTTTCCTTCTTTCTTGTACCCTGGAAGTGTATATTCCAGTAGATCAGTAAATTTTTTATAGAATGATTCAGTCTCCGGCTGCTGCATGACATAATCATATACGTCTTTGTCCAGGCCCGTCTGCGGCTTCAGTTCTGGAATGTAGTGCGGGTTAGGAAGGAACCTGACATCCATTACCACATCAGCATCAATAGGTACACCATACTTGAAACCGAATGAGACCATTTCAACTCTGAACATCTCTTTCTCTTTTACTTTGAACTTCTCGATCAGTTTTTCTCTCAACTGACGTGGGGTAATGCTGCTGGTATCAATAACGACTTGTGCTTTCATGCGAATGTCCTTCAGCAGCTCTCTTTCTTTCTTGATCCCTTCAATAGTTCGTTCATTTTTTGCCAGTGGATGAGCCCGACGAGATTCTTTGTATCTGGTGACCAGTTCCTCGTTGGTTGCGTCCAGAAACACAATACGTGTTCGAATTAGAGGCGTATTGTCCATCGTCGCAATTGCTTTGTTGATCTCTTCAAAGAAATCCTGCATTCTTAGATCCATAACTAAGGCAATTTTATTGAACTGACCTGTTTCTCTAACCAGTTTCCAGAAGGTCGGAAGGAGATTTGGAGGCATATTATCAATGCAGTAGTACCCCATATCTTCAAAACTCTGCATAGCTACTGTCTTACCTGCTCCGCTCATACCTGTAATAATCACCAATTCTAAATGTTCGTTCATTATGCCACTCCTTTACTCTGACCACATACCTATCAACTAACCTTAGCAGTTTATTTATTATAACATTCCTGGCGTGTCATGTATACTCTGCTCATGAATAGTCATATGCTGTTCATACTACAAGACCACTGGACTGACTGAACTGTCCAATGGTCTGATAGTTTATTCTTCTCTTTCACATGTGCTGGTTCCAATCAAAGCGTATGCCCCACAGCGGCGGGTGAGTGCCGTCCCCATAAGCGGGAGAAAAGCCAGTCCCAGAAATCTTGCCGGTCCATTTAAAATGAACAGCATAGGAAAGACAGCAGCAGCTAAAATGAGACGAATCGTGCGGTCAGTATTTCCGACATTCTTTTTCATTTGTAAATCACCCCCCTAAAGAATCAGTCCTTAGTTTGCATCAATAATTGACTTGATATCTGCTTCGAACGAGGAGATTTTCTCCTCTACAACTACGCCAGAGTCATCCTGTGCTGAAATATAGAATTTGATTTTAGGTTCTGTTCCTGATGGTCTGGCTGCAATCCAGCTTCCGTCAGCGAGCGTGTACTTCAGAACATTGGCTTTAGGCAGATTAATTGTATCTTCACCACTCTGAGTTTTCACTGTCTGCTTCTGGAAGTCTTCCACTTTGCAAACTTTGATGCCCCCAAAATGAGCTGGTGCCTGATTTCTTAGAGTATTCATGAGATTATTGATTTTTTTCGTTCCTTCCATGCCTTCCATCTTGATTGAGATGGTCTTCTCTTTAAAGTGACCATATTGATGGTAAAGTTCATGAAGGGCATCGAAACAGCTGAAGCCTTCTTCTTTATAATGTGCAACCATTTCAGCAACCATGACTAGAGCTTGGATGGCATCCTTATCTCTGACAAACGGCTGGACGAGATACCCGTAACTTTCTTCAAATCCGAACATGAAAGTATAATTCTGGTCTGCTTCGTACTCCTTGATTTTTTCTGCGATAAACTTGAATCCAGTAAGCACGTTGACAGATTCTACTCCATATTTGTCAGCAATGACAGATGGCAGTTCGCTTGAAACAATCGACTTGATGATCACACTGTTTCCTGGAAGCGTTCCTTTTTTAGTATGTGCCTTCAGAATATATTCAATCATCAGACTCGCGATCTGGTTTCCGCTGAGTACTTCGTAGTGCCCTTCAGAAGTTTTAACAGCCATCCCCAGACGGTCTGCATCAGGATCAGTCGCTATCAGAACATCTGCATCTTCTTTTTTTCCCTGCTCGATAGCCAGCTCAAAAGCTTCCGGGTCTTCAGGATTGGGAGATTTTACAGTTGAAAAGTCCGGATCTGCTTCAGCCTGTTTCTCAACAAGAGACACTTTTTTGAACCCGGCCTGTTCAAGCGCTTTGACTCCCAGCATTTTTCCTGTGCCGTGGAGAGGAGTAAATACGATTTTAATGTGACGTCCCTGACGATCTGCCAGTTCCTGGTCGATTGTCACTGTTCTCAGATAATCTAAGTAGACGCGGTCGACATCCTTACCGACTATTTTCAGCAGTCCTTTTTCCTCTGCTTCAACTTCGGTGAGTGTATCGATAGATAAAATGTCAGTGACACTTCTGACATAATCGGTCAGCTCATCTGCTTTTTTGGGCGGCAGCTGGCCCCCATCTTCTCCATATACCTTGTACCCATTATACTCAGGTGGGTTATGGCTGGCAGTGATCATAATGCCTGCTGCTGCTTTAAAATGACGTACGGCAAATGACAGTTCAGGCGTCGGACGAAGGTCTTCAAAAACAAAAGCTTTAATGTTGTGAGCAGCTAATGTTCTGGCAGACTCCAGTGCAAATTCCTTTGACATATGACGGGAGTCATAAGCAATCGCAACCCCGCGTTCAGCAAACTCTTTTCCCTGACTCTCTAGAAACAGGGCCAGTCCTTCAGTCGCTTGACGGACAGTATAATAGTTCATTCGATTCGTTCCAGCCCCAATGATCCCACGCATACCAGCCGTTCCAAATTCCAGAGAAGTGTAAAAAGCATCTTCCAAAGCTGCTTCGTCAGCTTTATTCTTTTCAAGATCTGACCTCACCTGTTCATCCAAGTAGTCAAAATCGACCCATGTTTCGTATGTTTCTTTCCATTCCATTGTATACCCTCTTTTCTGCATGATTAATTATCCGCTTTCTTTTCTTTTTCCATTGTAACATTTTTACTGAAATCTTGCATGAGAAAAGTATACACGTTGAAGTGAAAAACAGAGCCAGGAATGTGCTATTCCTGGCTCTGCTACAAATTATCAATGATTCATGCGTGCTGCTGTTCCATTTTTTCTTTAAGTTCTTCAACGTATTGATACGCAGCATTTCCGGCTACAGAACCATCTCCGACAGCCGTTGCCACTTGTCTGAGTACAGTGTCTCTCACATCTCCGATAGCAAAGATACCAGGAACAGCGGTCATCATCTGACTGTCTGTTTCTATCCAGCCTTCCTCGTTGGTGATAGGCAGATTGGTAAAGCTGTCAGAGTTAGGCAGAAGACCGATATAAATAAATACCCCATCCGCTGCAAGCGTGGACACATCACCAGTTCTGACGTTTTTCAGCTGAACACCTGTTACTTTGTCGTCGCCTTCGATTTCCTCAACTACAGAATTCCAGATAAAATCGATCTTATCATTTTTAAATGCTCGGTCCTGAAGGATTTTCTGTGCTCTCAATTCGTCGCGTCGATGCACGATTGTCACTTTGCTGGCGAATTGAGTCAGATACGTGCCTTCTTCAACGGCAGAATCTCCGCCGCCGACAACTACTACATGTTTGTCTCTAAAGAATGCCCCATCACAGACAGCACAGTAAGATACACCTTTTCCGTTGTACTCAGCTTCACCTTTCACTCCAAGCTTCTTGTGTTCTGCACCTGTAGCTATAATGACAGATTTGGCAAAATAGGACTTATTGCTGACAACCAGTTCTTTTTCCGTTGTACGATCGATGATTTCTTTTACATCACCGTAGACATGCTCGGCACCAAACTGTTTGGCTCCTTCATACATTTTCATTGATAAATCCGGTCCCATGATGCTGCTGAAGCCGGAGTAATTTTCTATTTCAGCGGTATTGTTCATCTGTCCACCTGGTATCCCTTTTTCCAGAATCAGAGTAGATAAATTTGATCGGGAGGCATATAAAGCTGCCGTCAACCCGCCCGGGCCAGCTCCAATCACGATGACATCATATACTTGTTTTTCTTCTTCCATTATGCGAGCCTCCTTGAAGACAAGAATTGATTACTAGAACCATTAATACTTACTTTTTGTAAGTTGATTGCTTCCTTTATAAGTATACTAGATATAAACAATAAGTCAAGAGTAAAACTCTTTGAATTTGCCCAAAATTTATAACAACACTTTATATACCAAAAGCTCGAGGAATTCACATGTGGAAAACATGGAAGCCTCGAGCTTTTTGACTGTCCACAGCAAAAATCTGTGGACAAAATGCACC
>NZ_BAAGIQ010000095.1:0-7133 GCF_054658175.1 Alkalibacterium sp. s-m-28 | reverse complement strand
CCGACTTCATTTAAAGAAATTTTAGCTGGAAGTGAGTCCAATCCGTCACACATCACTGTTTGATTTAGTTGATTAACCTTAAGCCGATAGGCTTTCCAAGGTTTGATCAGGGTGCGAAACTTGAGTTTATTGTTAATTAAATCATATCTAGCTTTCGTTAAAAATTTCAAAAAAGTTAAATGCTGGCGCAGCGGATGACTTTTTCCAGAATTTTTTTGACTTATTCAGTTGAAGATAACTCTATAGGTGACTTCTTTCACTTAGTCTGGTTCGAAAATTTCCTTAAATAATTCGAACGGTTCATACTGTAGCGCTCGCAAATGCCTTAAAATGTGGAAAACTGTTTGTTTTAAGTCCAATTCAAGCTTGATGAGCAAGGTCAGTAAATAGACAATCAGTGCCAGTATGACTTGATTTTCTACACCTTCTTCTGACTTTGAAAAGTAGTTTTTAATCGTCATGTGTTGCTTGATATGCTTGAAAAAGAGCTCGATTTGCCACCGTGATTGATACATTTTACTAATCTCTTCAGCTGATACATCCATGCGGTTGGTGATAATTCTTAAATTGACTTGCTGCTTTCTCTCTATCGTCACAAGTCGAAAGAGACTCGTCAAGTAGACTTGACTGCCCAATTGAACCAATTGATCACTGATAATACCCGTTCCTTTAGGAACGTCTAGATGGCCTTGCACATGTACCTTCGTCTTTTTATGCATAAGAGAAAGTAAATGATAAAAAATCTCCAGTAATACATTTGGTTCAAGTGCCCGTAGGGCACGAGAAAGCTGAAAGTAACTGATAGAGACTATCCACATTACTTTTTTCAAATTCGGATTAACATGTTATTGGTCTAGGTGTCGTAAACTTTCTGTTTCATCGTTAACGGTATACAGAAAGAGCTTTATTACTTTCTTAAATGTCAATTTCTTTGCATAACGATCAAATTGTTCAATGGCTTGACGAGAATCTAAGCTTAATTGTTCTAATTTAATATACGAAAACCATTTTTATTTTATACTTATCCGTTCATAGATCCTTTGTATTGGTCTTCGATAAGTCATTCAAGTACTCATATAAAGGATTTTTTTATGTCATTGAACAGGTAAATATTTAATGCAACACTAGTGATTCACTATTTTTTTTGATTAGGTTATTTAATGTGAATTAATATTTCATCAATTTGTTTTTCATGTATTCTAAAAAAATATCTATCGGTTTATCATTCCACTTCTTATTATGTACTGCACGATGACAATTTGCACAAAGCATAATTAAGTCTAACTTTCTAGTCATCCTTTTTCCCATATATAGTGGTAAAATATGATGTGCTTCAATAAAATCAATCTCATATATTTTCTTGAATGAAAAGTTACACGCTTCACAAAAAAGTTCCCCATGCCTTTTAAGAAATTCCTTCTTTGCAATATTTATTATTTCTGGATTACGTTCAATTTGATAATGAATACGATGGCGTCTCATTCCTTCGACAGTTTCATACTCATTTGCTATTTCATTATCATAAGTCCAAGCATCGATCCTATCAAACTTTCTACTGTATATCATAAATGCTTCTTGTAAAGAATCTTTCACTTCCCAAATAAATAGTTCCTTCTCATAATATCCCTTAAAAAAATGACTCCAGTACCTTTCCTTTTTACTGTTTTTCCTTACATCAGCTACAAATGTATAACCTTTTTTTCTTAGCCGTTTAACTGTTTGAGCCATAGATGAATTATATACTTGATATGGACGTCCAGTTATTTCTGATATTAGTTTGGCGGATCCTTTACCACCCATTTCAACCACTAAGGCATAGATGGCTTCAAGCAAGACAGGAGTAAAACAGTCTTTCTCTTGTAACATCTGTATCCACTCATCGACAGTACAATTTTTTGCATTTGTTGGATAGTAATCTAATCCTTTTTGCATATCAATCACCTACCATTTTTTGCATTCTCAATTTGCATAGTAAACTTAGCTATCCAAAAACTCTTAAAACAACTAGTTTATTAATCAATCCGTCTTTTGGAACTATACTTTTTTTATTTCCGTTTCATCCCATTTTTCCCTTTTACAACATCACTTCTATTTTTCTTTTCCTCTTGTACCGCTTCAAATTATTCTTTTGAAATAATTGCTGGATGGTTATTTTCTGAAACATAATGTCTTGGTGTTCTCCCGCATTAAGTAGCCTAACAACACCGATATATTTCTCATTGCTTAGCATAACATCAATTGTTCTTTTGCACCAATTTTCTTTTCCGGTTGGGGTTTTTATTCCTAGTTTTTCTAACTCTCGCTTTATACCAATAATACTAAACCCGCGCAAATACAGTTCAAAAATTATTCGGACATTTTTAGCTACATCTTCCTTAATGATCAGTACTCCATCTGTATCATTTTCATAATCGTAACATTTTCGGTTATATAATTTTGATGTGCCTTGTGCCGCAAGACGTCTATAATCCCATTTAATATTTTCACTACGAGATTCGTTTTCGGCTTGTGCAATCGATTCGATAATTGAAATCATCAAGGCACTATCTGTATCAGCTCTATCGAGTCCTTCTAGTTCAAATATGACACGAACTCCAAGCACTCTTAGCTTATTCAACCCTTCAAGCACTTCAACGCTATCTCGGCCAAACCTGCTAATGTTTTTTGTTATCACAATTTCTATATTTTTTGCTTCACAATCTTTAATTAGACGATGAAATGTTTTGCGGTTAGACTTCGCTTTCCCTGAGGCAATATCTATGTATGTATCAATAAGTAACCACTTACATCTTTAATACCATTGATTTCCACCTATATTTTATTCTATATTAATTCAGATGTTTATACCAATGAACTTACGCTACTGTTTCTCAATTAAAAAGCATTAGCACACCGGCATGTTGTTGTGCCAGTGTGCTAATGTACTGTCTTTCATTACTCGATCATGATGCGTTTAGAGGTGTCGACCTGTTCCTTTTTAGGTACCTTAATTGTCAACACACCTTCTTCTAGTTTTGCCTGAACACTTTCTTCATTGGCATCTGCAAGGAATATGCTTCGTGACATCTGAGCATATTTTCTTTCACGATGAATATATTTTTTGTTTTTATCTTCAGAAACTTCTTCTTTTTTCACTGAAATGTTAAGTCTTCCTTCGTTAAGCGTAATCTCTACATCTTCTTTCTTTACTCCTGGAAGTTCTGCTTCAATTGTGTACTCTGTATCATTATCCTGAATGTCAATCTTAAATGTATCTGCCGCTAAACTTCTTTGCAATGGCCAGCTACCTGTAAAAAAGTCATCAATCATGTTGGAAAAATCTTCAAAACCAGTATTCATTACATCATTTCGTTTTCTGTTGAATGGAATTAATCCTGCCATAATAACCACTCCTTTACTTGTTTTTATTCTCATCATTAGCACTCTCTGTCGTTGAGTGCTAACTCTAATTTAGATATACACCACTTTTCAAAATCTGTCAATAGTTTTTTTGTTTTTTTACTTATTTTTTTTATGCCTTTTTTTTTATGCTGTAGTTGCCATACCACTGATTTCTAGATCATTCTCTTTATCAACTAATAGTACTATTTCCCGATTAAATGGAACGAAAGGCATAAAAGGATGGAGACCAAAGGAACCTTCACTGGCAAAGGCTAAGGTTTTACCACATAAATCCATAGCTCCAATTGCCTTATGTCTTGCAGCTTCAAATTGATTTCCCATACGCTCTATATCTCCGGTAGTTGAACTTCTCTCATACATATAATGGCTTTCTTACCCATTACTTAATTACTCGAATATCTTCTATATAGACTATCCCCGCATATTTTGAAGACAAATATTTATTGTATATCTTTTCAGCTACAGCTATAGCCTCTTCTTCATTCTCTATTATAATTTCTATTCTTATATTTTCACCAAATCTACTAAGTCCTCCAGATATTGATCTCATACCTCTTTCACCTTGTCCAGAAACATTCTGATAAATGGTATAAGCTTTAATACCTAAAGACTCTAAATATTCTATTATACGAGAACAGATTATTCTTTCAGTTATTATAATAATTTTCTCAGCACTTTTCAACATGTTGGTACACCTCCATCTATAAATTTGAAATTATATTTGCTATTTGATAGTAAAGGGGGATTCCTATTAAAATATTAAAGGGAAAAATAATCCCTAGACTCATTCCAATAGCCAAAGAGGGGTTGGCATCCGGAAAGGTACTTCTCATTACTGCCGGTGCAGATATAAAGGATGCTCCACCAGCCAATGCTGCAAACACAGTTGCTCCTCCTGGACTTAAGCCAATAAAAGTAGCTAATATTATTGCCATAAAAGCCTGTAATGGCGGGAGAATAATTGCTAACACCAATGTAACTGGCTTAACACTTTTTAGTTCAAAGATTCTTGAACCGGAAAGTATTCCTATATCAAGCATAAAAATTGTGAAAATTCCCTCAAAAATATTATCATAGAAAGGCATGAGACTTTTCGTTCCTTCAACACCTGATATTAATCCAATTAGAAAGCCACCAAAAATTAATAATGTTGATTTAGCTGTTAAAGATGTACGCAATATATCTCTTATATTATATTCACCTTTTTCTACTTCAACAGATCTTTTCTTTAAACCAACACGACCTAGAACAATACCGGTAAGTAAAGCTGCTGTATCCATAAAAGGGTACAAGGCAGGCACAAATTCCTCATAGCTAGCTCCCATTTGCTCTAAAAAAACCAAAACTGTTATAATGGTTACACTATTACATGCTCCATAATGTCCTGCTATGGATCCTGCATTTTCTGGATCAAATCCTATTTTTGACATTATATAGTATACTACAGTTGTAATTAAAATACCCATAATTATTGCGGATAAAGCAGGTATTACTACTCCTAGTATCCCTGTTTTACTCACTGCTACTCCACTCTGTAATCCTATGGATATTAAAATATATAATGTTATTGCTGATCCAATTGAATCAGGTATTTCAAGATCAGATTTAACTGATACCGCTATAACTCCTAATATAAAAAATAATATTGCTGGAGATAACATGTTGCTAAATGCAAATTCTAAAGAAATCATCTTACTTAACACCTCACCATTATTTTTAAAACTTATTTTTTCATTAATAAATTATAATTAATTACATGCGCAAAAATAAGGTCAACATCATATTACTAATTTTGAGGTAGTAGCCATGGATGCTGACCCACATTTGACTGGTGTATTCCACCTTTCATTTGTCTATCAACTTACCTTTATGTTCATAATTTTCATTACAATATAATTGTAAATTATAGGGACAGTAGTACACCTCCTTTCATTATATTAAGTGCTTATACCCTGGCTTTTGTAAAAGTATTTGAGATATTGTGTCATACTCTTAGTGGTGTTTGTTGTATAGAGTACCTAAGCAAAAAACCGACTTTTTCTAGCAAGGTACAGTATCCACATTTATAGTGGTATAACTGCCTTACGCTAGAAAAAAGTCGGTTTATCCTCAACTTACCCACTATTTCATCCAAAATGGGCCTTTGTAGATCTCCCTACTATTATTTTTTCTAAGACATTAGTTTTTTCTCTAAATCGCCAGATAATTTAAAGATCATAACCCGTTCACCGGTTTTTGTACTGATGTCCGTATGAAATGTTATTACTTCTTCCCCTGTTTTTTCTTTTATTATTTCACCTAACATATCTCGACCTGCTTCTACTAGATCTGCTCGAACTTTCTTAATAGATAATATTCCTTCTGATGTTTGGCAAACCTTATATTCTGCAGGTGTTAATATTCCTCTTAGAACAACAATGACCATATCCCTTAAAATGTCAGTTTTCACTGTTACGGATCCTCGTCCTAGAAAATCCTTCTCCCACAGTGTTAATGCCTTGCTTATTTCTGCTTCTAATTGACCTTTTGTTATGGTTGTTCCTCCTATCAAGGGTATTTCCTATCACCATATATTAAGGGTGACATACCGATTTGTTTCAATCTAAGCAACAAAACCCTAACCGTATTTTCATACAGACAATTAATTATTATCTTAATGCTAATACATTTGATAATTGTACTTATATTGAGCAACCTATTCTAACTTAAAAAAATTTAATTTAGCATAACATATATCTAATTCGTTGTAAATACATATAAAGTCATTGTTTGTTGTAAGCGCTCAATAAAAGTACGGATTCAAACACACTGTCTGCCATGAGATAATCTTTAGTATAGTAGTAAGTTTTAGCACCAGCTAAGCAATCCTTAGCCGGTACTAAAACTAAGTCTAAACTGGGAGGCTAAGCAAATATGGCAACTGTAAGACAGGCAAAACATGACCTATTGAAAACAAAGTTGCAGGAAATTATCGCTGCCCAAAGACAAAGTGGACAATCAATCAGAAACTGGTGTGAGGAAAACCAAATCTCAGCCCCTTCTTTTTTCTACTGGAATAAAATAATCCGTGAGGATTCATTGATCCAGGCAGGAGTGATGGCAGTTACAGAATCAAAGCGATTTGCAGAAATCACTATGCCGAATCCGCTCTCTGAAAGAGTTTCTGATTCATCATTACAGGTTTGTGCTGTACTACGTGTACATCAGACTGAGATTGAGATTCATAATGGTGCAGATGCTAAGACATTGGAAACAATCCTTACACTTATCGGAAGGTCATCATGAAAATCCAATTACCTGACGATCTCCGTATCTTTCTCGCCTGTGGGCAAGCTGATATGAGAAAATCCATTGATGGCCTTACGGCCATGATTTCGTTAACGTATAAACTGGAGCCCTTCCAACATGCGCTATTTCTTTTCTGTGGTAGACGGAAAGATCGAATGAAGGCAATTCTCTGGGAGGGTGATGGGTTTCTTCTCCTCTATAAGAGGCTCGAAAACGGAAGTTTTCAGTGGCCTCGAACAACGGATAAAGCTCGCGAAATCACACCTCAACAATATCGGTGGCTCATTGAAGGTCTTTCCATCGATCAAAAGAAAGTGATTCAAGAAACTATTGTACACATGACTATATTGATTTATTTATGCAGGTTCTTGTGCAGTTAATAGCCGGTTACTCAACGGATTCTTCAGCCAATTGGCTACGTCACGATCCAGTTTTTCAGCAGG
>NZ_BAAGIQ010000094.1:0-7184 GCF_054658175.1 Alkalibacterium sp. s-m-28 | reverse complement strand
ATTTCTGGAAAAAGTCATCCCTTGCGCCAGCAATTGACTTTTTTGGAAATTTTAACGAAAACTACTTGTGATAAAAGTAACAACCTATAAAACCTATTTATTCTAAGTTTTATGCAACACTAGTGATAAGAAGTATTGATCCCACTTCCCGGGTTATAGGAACTCCACTTACACATTTAAAATCAGATTTAATAGAGAAAATAAGCGAAGTTATTCAAAACTTCTTCTAAAAAAGTTAATTATAATCAATAACAGCAGACAAGACACAAAGTGTGACATTTTGTGTCTTGTCTGCTGTTTTACATTTTATTTTTACACTTAGCACATCATATGTTTATTTTTACACTTAGCACATCATATGTTTATTTTTTCTTGAGAACAATTACTTTCAGCCTATGACTACTAAAATAAATGTAGATATTTCTGCTAGACAAAAATGTGACCTCATACTCTATAAACTCGTTTATACAATAACACGATTAATTCTATTTCTGTTCCTCTCGCTATTCGATTTTTTGTAAATCCTACAACAACTCTTTCACTTCTTTTCTAAAGCGGTTGAATCGGCTGTACTTTTTGAGATAGTCATTTGCGATTGTTTCTTTGGCTCCGGGATTACCCATGGATCCGATGAGTTCTCCGTAAGCGATGATTAGTTCTGCTGCTTTATGGTAGCTATTTCTAACTTTCTCCCTCAGCAATGCCTCTGTTCGTCTATCTAGCGTTTGTTTAATCCAATTCAGTATGTCTTCTCTTTCGGTTTCAGAAAGAGACGTTGTGTGTGTCAGCTGTCTGAACAGCCGGTTAAAAATGATTCGATCTCTTGGATGAGTCACTAAACGGCTCCTTACCTCATCCTCCATTATTCCTTTAACAGGTGACTCTTCGTCCGTTTGTCTAAGCAGCAGTAAAAATAATGGAATAGCTAGACCAATACTGTCATAGCTCCAACCAAGAATCGTTTTATTTTCTTTACAGTTTATGTAAAACGAAAAAGCATCCCCAGTAAAAAGTGGAATACTGTTATATTCATTTTCGGTCAATGTGTTTTCAGTTAAATAATTATCCCAATTCTTTTGATTAGTCTCTTTTGCTACATCATTAGACCAATAGTCTATTACCTTTTTTACTTCTTCACCAGGGTTAAGATAAGGTCTTAAATACAAATAGTTTATCGGACTTGAACGGTTAACAAAGGCTAAGTGTCTGAATCGTTTCATGTCAGAAGAATGGTTTAAGTGACTCGCAATCGTATAGCCAACCTCCATTATTTCTGACTTTATAAACAACTTCCCAGGCATATTCTCTCTAGCAAAATGGATGAATTCTAAAATGTCTTCGCATTCTTTTTGGGATAGTTGACTTACTTTTTCTTCTACCTCATTTGGTTTAAACCAGGCAACAAATCTCCCATCATTTAACCGCTCTTCAATATAAAGAAGATCCAGTTTATTAGCCAGCAAATTGAGATAAAGTTGAGGATGCTGCAGACCGAAACGTTCAATATTATCTTCTAAAAAGTTTATATTTTTGTATGAAGCACAAACCTGTATCAATGAGTCATATGCATGTCTTCCCGATTGTCTGATTAAGAAGTCAATCCACTCATCCACAAAACTAGCGGTATTAACTTCTTCTTTTCCGACTGTTTTCATCTTGTCAATATCAACAATATGGTGCGCTTTCATTACTTCGTATAGCTTTTCCAACCGTTCTTCTCCTGTATAACCCCTTGCTATAGCATACAGCCACAAGCGAATAAAAAAATCCCGGTCAGTATATGTCTGATCGAATAATTCTACATTTTCAAAAGTAGTGTCATAATGGATATCATCATACTGGTCTTCAAGAACAGCTAATGCAAAAATATCAATTGAGATTAAGTTAACTAACAACTCATTTGCTTCCTGATACATCTCTTTTTCTATTAAATTCTCTGCTAACTGACATGCCTCTTTAAACCCTACAAAGACATCTAGTGGGTCCTTTACATCAATGAATTCATCATCTGGTTCATCGTGCCAGTCATCATAGTACTCATTTAACACAAGATAGACAAACACTTCCTCAGAACGAACACTATTAATCCACTCTTCAAAATGTTCTATCTGTGTGGCTATTACCCGTTTGTCTTCAAATTCCGATTCATTGAATTGCTCTAAAAAATGATATCTGCTATTTTCTGGCAGTTTCCGAGCATAGTCTCTTATCCATGAACGAAGCATTTGTTCATCCATATTTTTTATTTGTTTATCAATAGCTTTCATAAAGGTTGTGTAATCCATAATGGTCTCCTTAGGATTTAATCATGGTCAGGAAGTTGTATACCGACTTTCATCATGTTATATCTATCTATACACATTAACTTCAGTAGTTTATCTAGTTCATTCGGATAAATTACATTGTACTTTTCAATTTCAAATTCCAAACCTACTTTAATATATACATAAGGATCTGAACTATCTATCATTCGTGAACTACTCGCCACTTAAATCCTTTGGATTTTGAAGTGGGGGCTTCCTACGAACTCCATTCTTGTCTGCACAGATTTCATACAGACAGAGGAATCGGATAGGGGTAGGCTCAAAAGGCAGTCCCTGCCTCATTGATTTTCTTTTACTTGGCCAACGCCAAGAGATTTTTGCTGGCATTGATATCTCTGTCAAGGCATTCCCCGCAAGTCGGGCAGTGCCATACCCGAATTTGGAGCGGTTTTTCCCCGTCTCGGTGTCCGCAACTCGAACAAATCTGACTGGACGGATAGAACCTGTCTGCTTTAATAATTGTCCGTCCTTTTTGCTTGGATTTATATTCCAATTGGCGGACGAATTCATACCAGCCTGCATCACTAATGCTTTTTGCCAGTTTATGATTCTTCATCAGATTCTTGCTGGACAACGTTTCGATAACGATGACTTGGTTTTCGTCCGTTATCTTTTTCGTCAACTTGTGCAAGAAATCTTTCCGTTGATTGGCAATCTTTTCGTGCTTTTTTGCTACCTTCAAGCGGGCTTTATTGCGATTCTTTCCACCTTTTTGTTTGCGAGATAAAGAACGCTGAGCTTTTTTGAGTTTCTTTTCAGATTTATACAAATGCTTTGGGTTTTTGTGCTTCTCTGTCTCACCTAAATCATTGGTGGTGATCGCAAAATCCGAAACACCCAAATCAATCCCGATCTTCCGTTCAACCCATTGGGGCATTTCGTCTGCTGATTCCACAAGAATGGATATAAAATACTTTCCCGATTTATATATTGAAATCGTACAAGATTTAATCTTGCCTTGAAAAGTACGATGCTGGACAAGCTTTACAAACCCGATTTTAGGCAGTTTGATTTTACCATCTTCAATTCGGATATTTCCCCCTTGATTGTTGGTGGTATAACTCGCTTTTGAACGGTGTTTGGATTTGAATTTTGGAAATCCAATGGATTTATCCCGGAAGAAATTTTTGTAGGCTCGTTCCAAATTCTGCTGAGCGTTCGCCAAAGCCAGACTATCAACCGCTTTCATAAAAGAAAACTCTTCTTTGTACTGAGCGGGCGTATTGTTGAGCATTTGTTTCGTCTCTTTATAGTGGTCGATCTTGTCGCTAAGCATTTGGTTATAAATGAAGCGGGCACAACCAAAACAGTTCGCAAAATAGTTTTTTTGTTCTTCATTTGGGTAGAGTCGATACTTATAAGCTTTTAACATATTCTTCACCTCACTTCGCCCTGGTTTTCGATATATTTTTTGATGACTTCAATTGGAGCACCGCCTGTTGTCATTAGACAGAAGCTTCTCGACCAGAACATTTCTTTCCATAATTTCCGCTTCACTTCTGGGAAGTTCTTTTTTATGAGTCGAGAGCTGGCACTTTTGTAGGCATTGATGAATTTGGATAATTCTGTATTAGGCTGGGCTTTGAACAGGATATGAATGTGGTCTCTTTCAACGTTCCACTCAATAAGGGTGATGTTGTATGTTGTGCTAATTCTTAGAAACATATCTTTTGCATAATCCGAAACAGAGGGGGTGATGACTTTTCTTCGGTATTTCACAACTAAAACCAGATGGTAATACATCAAGAAGACTGAATGATTATTGTCATCCAATTCCACTGTGGTCACTCCCTTTTTGTTGATTACTACTGATTATAGTATACGCCATAAAGGACAGATTAACCACCTCAAGCTATCGCTTGATCGACATTCATCTCCCAGTTTCACTGGTGCTTCGCACCCATGCGTTTAGAAGGGGGAGACTTCTTTCGGAATTACGTTAAACTTTCTAAACAGCTGATCAATTTCATATTCGCTTTTTCCTTGATAATAACTTCGTCTGCCATTCTTATAATTTTCTCGAATTAAATAGTTTCTCTGGTTAGATCCATATTTCTCACTAATCACATAACTAATCGCTGTTTTAATAATCCGTTCAAATTCGATAGTTGCTTTAAAGATAGAGTGCTGCAAATTTTTGTCAAATTGAAATAAAGCAAAAATTTGTTCAAAGGTCGTTCCGTCTATGTATCTTTCATTAGCAGACAGGCTTGCTTCTTCTAGGAACGAATCTTTGTAACCATTGATAATTTCATAGTAACCATATCTAAGAAGCTCACTTTCTGCATGTTCTTCAGAAAGAAAGATGAGACCTCTATCTTTTAAAATATTTATTTGTTCTTTAATCGTTTTGAACGGTTTTTCACCCATATTATTTTCCTCCTAAAACACAAAAGGAGTCCTTTTTACAGGACTCCTTTTGGTCGGCTGAACTTCAGCCCTTCATTAAGATTATCTAAATTATAATCTATTTTAGTCCTATTGTCAACTTTTTATCTTCTTGTTTGAAACGTATATAGACACCGACAGACATACAGAACGTACGTTCCTTATCTGTTTTTATTGTAGCATATTCACGATTATATGTATACAAATTTCCTGAATCATTTTCTATATAGTAGCGTTATACTCTTATAAGGTGTAATATCGAATTTTTATATATAACCTAAGTTCCCATAATTTATAACTAGGTCAATTTAGAAATGCTGTAATATCAAGGTCTGGCCGTGATTTTTTTAAGAATACATCGTTATACTTTTAAAAATTGTAACGACGTAACTTTACAGTATTTGCGCGGAATTTCGTAGTTTCTCGTTACACAATCCGGGAATTCAGGATATAATGATTCTTTAAGAATAAAGAGCTGGAGTAAATACTTCCTACCAGTGCGGTTTAAAAAAAGCAAACCCTACCTAGAAGGTTTGCTTTTTGACTCTATCAGGTTTCATTTTTCCTAACATTTCAGCTACTGCTTGTATATTTTTATTGACTTCCATCTCGAAGACGAAGGATGTTCTTATTTTCTAATTTATAGCTGGTATAACTGCGCTTAAATGAATCAAAGTACTCTATTTCAAAGCAAAACAAATCCGCTAAAAAAGCTGTATCAATAAGAATAGTTAAAGCTTCTATTTCTAATAAATCGATTTTTTTGGTTCAGGCATCACTAACTTTATTTGTCCAATATTCTTAGAGAAAGAATCAATTTCACATTTATAAGATAATCAAAATCTATCTATACTTCTATTTATCCAATCCATCGAATGGATAGATAATCGATTTCTGTATCTCTCACTCCAAAGCGAAAAGTGGTCGTATTGTTCATCGGTAGGATCAGACATGACCCGTTTGAATTCTGCGTAACCGCCAGTTCCTCCTACATTTTCAGGTACCGGATCGCCTTTCATTTCTACTACACGTGCTGTGCGAAGAGTGGCATTTTCAATAATTTCAGTCACTTCAATCTCATGTATCCAATCATCGCCAAAATCGTATTCATAAGTAAAAACGTCTCCTGAACGAAGGTATTCAATCAACTGCACATCTTTATCGTACTTCATAATTTGAAATCTTTCTTTATACCCAAAAGACTCATCATCATCTACTAAACAAACGGACATGTCATTCGGTCTATCAAAAACAAACTGATGCAAGTGATAATCGTTCCACATAAATGCTTCTTGTATAATACGATGCAACTGATTAAATGTATAAGTCATAGGAACATGCAGTTTTCTGATGACATCTGGTTCAGTATCTAATTTAAGACTCACCTTTAATTCTACAACTGGCGGTGTGAAAATAAGGTTCTCACCTAAACCGTTATCGCTTAAAAAGTTTTCCCATTTATTTAAAGGGGTATCTGTTGATCCATCAGGATTAGTGAGCATTCGGTTATTCACTTTTTCCATTAATTTCAACTGCAAAATCGTTTCATCATCATATACTCTAACTGCTGATTTCAAAAAATCTACTGTATCTTCTAAGTAACTCACAAGCCCCGGATTCTCTTCTTTTATAAAGGTAATATCCCGACTCTCTATTTCGTCCTCTATCTCCATCTGCTTTACCCAGTTAAGACCTAAATAATCAAAGTAATTGTGTCTGACATAATCAATAATTCTCTCGATCTTACTCAGTTCCTCTTTTTTGAGAGGCCAAGCTACCAGCGTGAGTAAGGTTTCAGAATGCATAAGCACTTGAGCTTTTCTTCTATTTAAAATAACGACATGAGCTACCCATGAACTTCCGCTGCTTTCATGTGAACTCATTGCAAGAGACATCCCTTTTGCCTTTTCAATCTCTGTAATGTATTTTTCTGTAGCATGAATGAGCATTTATTTTTCCTCCTGAATATTTTTTTTGGAAACACTAAAGCTGTTTCTAATGTTATTTTTAGTCTCTCTTATTCAGACTTATTTGTATACAAATTTGGGCAATACTACTACTTTTAAACCACTTTTCCATTAGCTTGTGGAACTTTCAGATTCATGAGCCATGTCGGAGTTTCTTCTGGCTGCAGAGTTATTTTTCTTATTTAAAATAATGTATGGACGCAGTTTTTTATTGCTCAACCAATCTGAATAAGCATCAGTATCTTCTTCTATAGAATTGAAAATGCACATTTCTATCCAGTACTCACAATTATTGACTTGAATCAGCATTATCTAAGGAAGTTGTATTAATTTTTCTGTAAACTTCTTAAGATAATGAGTTTTCTGAAGAAGTAAGACCATTATCTCTAGCTACTCCTGAAGATTAGTCGTTAATCTTCAGGAGTTACCAATCAAATTGCATTGACTCCTTACAATAAGCGGTTATTTTTCGCATCCGAAAAATGTCATCTAGAATCAGCCTCAA
>NZ_BAAGIQ010000093.1:0-7296 GCF_054658175.1 Alkalibacterium sp. s-m-28 | reverse complement strand
AGTAAAAGGAGACCGGAATCATTGGATAATTGACCGCCATCGTTTGACATAACCAAATGGGGATTGAATTGTAGTTGCTTTTCTTGTAAAGTTGACATTGAGCACACCTCTTGTTTTTGTTGTTTTGGTCGACTTTACAATAACATAGAGTGTGCTCTTTTTGTATATTTTTTTCTTCACCCAACGGGTGAATAAGGAATAGATTGATAAACCTTATTAAAGCGGGGTAAATGCCTGTTCTGACAAGGTACTATGAATTATTCAGGTTAAAATAGAAAAATAAAAGTTTCCACATTAATGAGGAAAAGCATTGAATGAAAGCGCAGACATTATGTATTATATTTATTTTTGAGAGGAGGCATTGGTTTTGGATAAAACGTTCTTACAGATAATAAGATTTCTTGAAAAAAGAGATACAGCAGTAAGTAGTGCTGAAATTGCAGATAATTTAAGATTATCAACTAAAACAATTTTAAGTAGAATCAAAAAGTACGGAGATGATATTCAATCCAAAGGAGGGGTAATTAAAAGTAGGCCAAGGGTTGGTATTTCTTTGGAAATACAGGATCAGGATTTATGGAATAAAAACTTTCATGAAATGAATACCCCAATATTTAGTGAGCCTCAACAAAGAATGGAATATATCATATTAAGTTTATTGTTATCTGAAGAACCAATAGCACTAGAGGATTTTTCAGAAAAATTATATTCAAGTTACTCAACTGTAGGAAATGATTTAGTTTCTATTAGACAAGAACTTGCTAGCCATAATTTGGAGCTCATAAATGTTAGAGGTAAAGGGTATTTGATTCAAGGGAAAGAATCAGATTTGAGAAAATATTTTTCTATGAAAATAAGGAAAATGAATTGGTTAGAAATGCTTTTTGATGGAAAAGATGCTATAAATTGCAATGAAATTGAGCTGAATATAAAAAGGATATTGGCTAAAAACTATTATCACTTATCAGATAATAGTTTTGAAAATCTCAGTGTTCACATTTATATCATGATAAATAGGATAAAAAATAATAAGTATGATCGATCTAAATTTGATGAGAATCATCTAAATGATTTTTCGCCAAAAGTGAAATCTATAGCTGAAGAGTTGGCAGATTATATAAGTACAGTAATTGATACTGACCTACCTGTTATAGAAATTTATATGTTAATGATTCAATTATCCGCCAAGCAGGTGATTGCGAATAAGAAAAAAATTGTAATCTCTGATGAAATATTGGAAATGGTTAACGAAATGCTAATTCTTATTAAAAACTCTTTTCATATTGATATGAGTAATAATATTGAGTTAACAAGAAATCTGGCTCTGCATCTAGTGCCTTTAAATTATAGGTTAGAATATAACATAAAAATAGAGAATCCTTTGGTGGAAGAAATTAAAAAGAATTTTCCTTTAGGCTACATTTTATCGAATGAAGCGAGTAAGGTAATTTCGAATAAGTATGGGAAGCAACTAGATGAGAATGAGATTGCACTATTGGCACTACATTTGAATTTGGGACTTCAGAGAGTTAGAGAACCAAAACAAACAATTAGGAAGAAAAGAGTGTTAATTATCTGTGGCACAGGTATTGGAACAGCAAAGATGCTTGAATATCAAATTATGGAAAAGTATGGAGAATATATAAAAAGCACAAATGTTAGTGATTCAATTAATGTGGACCGTATTGAATTATCACAATATGATTGTTTGATTTCAACAACATCACTTCGTAAAGAATATGAGATACCTTCACTGCATGTTAACTACTTTTTAACAAAAGAGGATTTCAATAATATAGAAAATTTGTTGATAGAAAAGGATAGAGAGAAGCAGATAGAGAGTTTTTTCTCCGAAGATTTATTTTTTGTGGATATTAAAGGTGATACAAAAAATGAAGTAATTAGGGAAATGATAAAGAGAGCTAATCAAATTAAGGAACTGCCTGATCAATTATTAGAATCAATCTTAAAGCGAGAGGAGTTATTTTCAACTGAAATAGGTAATGGAGTAGCAATTCCGCATCCATTTGAACAATTTGATATAGAGACCCAATCTATTATTTCAATATTAGAACATCCAATAAAATGGGACAAGAAAAAAGTTCAATTTATTATGATATTTATGATTGGAAAAAATGATAAAAACAGTTTACAACTATTTTATCAGGCGATAAGTAGTTACCTTGTGAATTCTTATAAAATCAACAAAATTATAAAAGAAAAAAATTACAATAATTTTATAGAAGATATCAAAGAAAATAATGGTGGAGGTCATTAAATGGATAATTATGAACGAGAGTTTCAGTTAATCTTACATGCAGGTGATGCAAGATCTAAAGCGATGTTGGCAACTGAAGAAGCTAGAGATGGTAATTTTGATTTAGCAGAAAAATTAGTGGCTGAGGCAAAGGAATCATTTAAGCAGGCACATAAAAGTCAAACGTCATTGATTCAAGCAGAAGCAAAGGGGGAAAAAACGGAATTAAACATACTATTAATACATGCTCAGGATCATTTATCAATAGCTTTAACCAGTATGGATAATGCTCAGGAATTTATTTCTATCTACAAAGTATTACATCATAATAAATTAATTTAGGAGGAATTATAATGAGAATAATGTTAGCGTGTGCTGCAGGGATGTCTACAAGTATCTTAGTGAACAAGATGGAGGAATCGGCTAAAGAACAAGGGAAAGACTATAAAATTTGGGCGGCAGATCAAAGTTTGATTGAGGACCAGTTGGATGATTTTGATGTGTTATTACTAGGTCCACAAGTGGCACATACTTTAAAGAAAGTAAAACGTATCGTGGGTGACAAGGCTCCAGTGGCAGTCATTAAAGCAATTGATTACGGTCGTGGTGATGGTGAGGCAGTATTGAAGTTCGCAGAGGAATTAATAAAAGAATAATAAAGAGGAGAGACCACTATGTCAGCAATGGAAAAATTTACTGAAATAATTCATGATGTAGCCGTATGGGTCGATGATAATAAGTATTTATCAGCTATAAAGAGAACCTTTACGCTATATATGCCATTTGTAATTGTTGGATCGTTTTCAACATTATTTAATGTTTTATTATCCAGTCCGACAACAGGACTTGCTCAGTTCAGTATGTTTGAATGGTTAGGAGCTCTAACTCCAGCTTTTGATGCTATGAATTTTGCGACGTTAAATAGTATGTCTTTAGCTATTCCTGTAATACTTGGTGCAGTCTTAGGCCAAGCGAACAAAGTTAATCCAGTTACTAGTAGTGTATTGGCCTTAGCGACCTATATAAGTGTCATTCCACAAAGTGTTGAGGTCGTTTTAGAAGGAGCTTCACAGTTAGCAGCCGGGTTACCGGTTAGTGCGATAAATGCATCAGGACTATTTGTTGGAATGATTTCAACAATTCTTATTGTTGAATTGTTCAGCAAGTTAACCAACATTGATAGACTTATAATCAAAATGCCACCAAGTGTTCCAGCAGGAATAACTGAATCGTTTAACGTATTAATTCCAATTGCACTAACTTTAATAATCTCATCTATCGCTGGACAACTATTTGTTTTAGCAACAGGAAATTATTTAAACGAATATATCTATGCGATTATTCAGGCTCCATTAGAAGCTATAGTACAGACACCAGCTGGTATAATAATATTAGTAGTTCTATCGCAAGTATTTTGGTTAGTAGGTATTCATGGTGGATTAATAGTATCACCTGTAAGAAATCCCTTGTTAATAGCGGCTTTAGCACAAAATATTAATGAATTGAATGCAGGTTTAGAACCTTCTAATCCAGTAACTATGGGATTCTGGATTGTTTTTATGGTAGTAGGGGGAGCCGGACTTACTTTATCATTAATTATTTCATTATTGTTATTTTCAAAAAATGAAGATTCAAAGGCTATAGCAAAAATTTCATTAATTCCAGGATTATTTGGTATCAGTGAGCCTATTGTGTTTGGACTACCATTAGTATTGAATCCTACATTTGCAATACCATTTGTTTTTTCATCAGGAATAGGTACTGCTATTGCTTTATTCTTTAACAATATCGGATTCATTTCACCAAATACTGTAGACGTGCCATTTGGGATTCCACTGGGGTTAAACGCATTTTTAGGGTATGGATTGTCAGGGGTAATTGTGCAATTGATTATTCTAGTAGTTGGTATTGTATGCTATATTCCATTTGTTTTAGCTGAGAATAGAATTAAACCAGAGCTAGAGGAGAGTAAATAATGACTAAAATTAATTTTCCAGAAGGATTTTTATGGGGTGGCGCAACCGCTGCCAATCAACTTGAAGGAGCCTGGAATGTTGATGGTAAGGGTATGTCAGTAGCGGATGTTGCGATGTTTAAGCCAGAAGTTGATGTAAAGGACTATAAAAGTCAATGGCATGTTGGTATTGATGATATAAAGAAGGCGATGGCTACTGATGATGAAGTGTATTATCCTAAACGACATGGGATAGATTTTTATAATAGATATGAAGAAGACTTAAAGTTGTTTGGTGAGTTGGGCTTTAAAACATTAAGAGTATCCATTGCTTGGACAAGACTTTTTCCGAATGGAAATGAAGAAAAACCAAATGAAAAAGGGATTCAATTTTATAAAAAAATGTTTGATGAAATGAGAAAAAACAATATTGAGCCTTTAGTCACATTATCCCATTATGAAATGCCTCTCTATTTAGTTAATGAATATGACGGATGGGTTTCTAGAGAGGTAGTAGATTTCTTTGTAAAATTCTGTGAAGTATGCTTTAGAGAGTTCAAAGATCAGGTTAAATATTGGTTATCATTCAATGAAATTGATAGTGTATTCCGACATGCTTTTACGACTGTTGGGGTTGTTGAAGAAAAGTACACTAATAAAAAAGATGCGGAAGAAGCTATTTATACTGCGGTTCATCACCAGTTTGTTGCTAGTTCTTTAGCGACAAAAGCAATGAGAAAAATTATTCCCGGGGCACAAATGGGAGCGATGTTAACTAGATTATTAACATATCCTGAAAACAGTGATCCGCTGAATATTGAATTAGCTCAGAAAATAAATAGGGATAATTTCTTTTATTCTGATGTTCAAATTAGAGGAAAATATCCACAACATGTTTTGAATTATTTTGAAAAAGAGAACTTTAATATTCCTATTTTAGAGGAAGATATTGAAGTATTAAGAGAATATACAGTTGATTTTCTGTCATTTAGTTATTATATGTCGCTAGTTTCGTCTATTCATGAGGAGGAACGTGAAAAAGTAGGTGGTAATGTAGCGGATGGTGTAAAAAATCCATCCTTAGAAACTAGTGAATGGGGATGGCAAATTGATCCTAAAGGATTAAAGATAGCTCTAATTGATTTATATGATCGTTATGAAATCCCACTATTTATTGTCGAAAACGGAATGGGTAGTAAAGATGAATTAATTGATGGAGAAGTACATGATGATTATCGTATACAATATTTTAAAGATCATTTCTTAGCTATGAATGATGCAATAAATGAAGGTGTAGAGTTAATGGGATACACATCATGGGGATGTATCGACCTAGTAAGTGCATCAACTTCTCAGATGTCTAAACGTTACGGATTTATTTATGTAGATTTAGATGATTATAATAAGGGAACTCTAGCAAGATATCCAAAAGACTCATTCTACTGGTACCAAGAAGTAATTAAGACAAATGGCCAATCATTGGTAAGTGAGTAGATTTTTATACTCAAAAATAAGTCTCTATAAATTTTCAAGAAGTGAATAATATTCGAAATAAAGATGTTGGTGAATTTTTATCAGCATCTTTATTTTGATGTGCGCCTGGCATGGGTGCTAACTTGGTGGTGAAAGTCCACTACATGCTTGGCAGTAGGAACTGTTAGATAATGGCAAGGGTGTCCCCCGTGAGGTGGAATCTGAAGGAAGCCGGAGGCAAACACTCGCACAGACGAACAGAAATCTCATATGAAGGCTGAATTAGGATGGACGAGCTTGCATCACAAAGTAAAGTCCGATACTGCACGAGTTGTAGAAAAGCATTCTATACCGATAAAAAAGAGGCGAAAAAAGGCCAAGATTGTAGCAAAATTTGATCCCCATAAACCCATCCCTAAAAATGACCAACGGTCATTCAATGTCGGGTATTTATTTTTACAATCCCTTTATCATCAACTAAAGCTGGATAAGGTCTGCCGCATCATTTCAGACAAACACAACTTTTCTTATGACTTAAACACGATACTCTCTCGACTGATTTATATGCGTATACTGAATCCCCGGTCAAAGAAAGGAACGTTTGAGTGTGCGCAAGATTTACTTGAAGCGCACGAAGTAGAATCCTAGCACATTTATCGTGCCCTAGATGTTTTAGCCGAAGAATCAAATACTATCGAAGAAATGGTCTATCAGAACAGTTTAGAAATTGTGGAACGTAACCAACAGGTATTATATTACGATTGCACGAATTTCTATTTTGAAATTGAAGAAGCCGAAGGCTTAAAACAATACGGCATGTCTAAAGAGAATCGCCCTAACCCCCTTGTTCAAATGGGTCTGTTCATGGATAGTAACGGGCTGCCCCTTTCTTTCGTGATTCACTCAGGCAACCAAAATGAACAACCGACGTTAAAGCCATTGGAAAAGAGAATTATACGCGATTTTAACTTTAATGTTAAGTTGAAAATAATGTGAAGTCCTCCGTGATATGAACTATTGAACGGTTTTCTGATAGATATTACTTTACATTAATGAGTCAATAGCAAATAATTGAGGTACATATTATAGGAGGGATTTCCATGAGTATTTCAACCGACGGTTGTGAAGATGCAGATAAATTACTACAGAAGTTTGAAAAGTATATTAAGGATCATTACCCTAATCATCGCACGCAAAATTTTTATATTAAAATTATGTCAAAATTTAATGATTCTTATTTAGTGGCTAGCGAGAATATAGACAAGGCATTATCTCACTATTACTATTCAGTAACCAAAACAATCCCCTATCAAAAACCAAAAACGGATTATCTGAGATCTAAGGCTAGGGTAATCTTAGTTTTTAAAGATGTTATACAAGGCATCTCCCCACAGAAAAAATATTTTTCAGACCATCTATATTCAGTTCATAATAACTCAAGTTTCGCACCCTAATAAATGCTTCACAATCCTATCGGATTAACCTTCACCAAAGAAATTACGCAGCAATTTGTTCTTGGTTTGACTGATTTCCAATCAAAATTTCTTTGAATGCCGCCGGTAATGTGTCGATTAATTGATCGAGCAACGCCGTTACTTGTTGTTCGGATAAT
>NZ_BAAGIQ010000092.1:0-7314 GCF_054658175.1 Alkalibacterium sp. s-m-28 | reverse complement strand
ATGGATCATCAAAAGCGACTTTTTGAAATTTTTCTCCCCCATGGGGGAGAAAGCTCCATTCTTTCAAACAGTTAATCAATCAACTAAGTTAAGAACAATTCTTAACTACAAACTTATTATACGAGGAAGGGTTAGGCATGTTTGAAAAAATATTAGTAGCCAACAGAGGTGAAATAGCTGTACGTATTATTCGGGCCTGCAAAGAACTGGGCATCAAAACGGTAGCCATCTATTCTACTGCCGACGAAGATGCCCTTCATATGCAGCTGGCAGACGAAGCGGTTTGTATTGGTCCACCTAAAGCGTCAGATTCGTACCTGAATATACATAATATTCTGAGTGCAGCGGTACTGACAGGTGCGGAAGCTATTCATCCCGGTTTTGGTTTTCTTTCCGAAAATAGTCTATTTGCTGCGATGTGTGAAGAAGTGAATATTACATTTATCGGACCTGATAAGGAAACGATCGAACAGATGGGGAATAAGTCCAACGCGAGAGAAATGATGCAGAAGGCTAATGTACCCGTCATTCCTGGAAGCAATTCATCTATTACGACCTTGGATGAGCTGCATGAACACGTCCAGTCTATCGGCCTTCCTGTGATTATAAAAGCAGTAGCCGGCGGGGGCGGTAAAGGGATGCGTATGGTATTCGACTCAGATCTGCTGGAAGCCAGCTTTCTTCAGGCGCAGTCTGAATCGAAAGCAGCATTCAATGATAACCGTATGTATGTAGAAAAGATCATTACGCCAGCCAAGCATATCGAAGTGCAGATTCTGGCTGACCATCACGGAAATGTTATCCATCTTGGTGAAAGAGACTGTTCTCTTCAAAGAAACCATCAGAAGATCGTTGAGGAAGCACCCAGCTCCTCTTTGACAGATGAAGCTAGAGAGAATATCTGTATGAGTGCAGTGAGAGCTGCTCAGGGAGTAAGGTACAAAAATGCCGGCACGATCGAGTTTTTAGTTGATCAGAACGAGCAGTACTACTTCATGGAAATGAATACGCGCATACAAGTTGAGCATCCTATTACTGAAATGATCACTCATGTCGATATCGTCAAGGAACAGATCCGGATTGCTGCCGGACTGCCACTGACTGTGACTCAGGAAGATATTGAATTTAAAGGACACGCGATAGAATGTCGTATCAATGCTGAGAACCCTGCTTTCAATTTTGCACCTTCTCCAGGAGAAATCACGTACCTGAACATGCCATCGGGCGGCTTAGGTCTGCGTGTGGATACAGCGATGTTTGCGGGAGGAATAATTCCGCCCCACTATGATTCGATGATTGCAAAGATAATTACTCATGGTCAGACTAGAGAAGATGCTGTACGCAAAATGATCCGGGCGCTCGACGAAATGGTTGTAGAAGGTATCCAGACTAACCTTGATTTTCAGCATGATCTTCTAAGTCATGAAGTATTTGAATCTGGTGAGTATACGACGGAAACCTTGTCCCAGCAGATCATTCCTGACTGGTTGAACGAGAAGGAGGCGGAGAATGAGGCTATTTAAAAAAAGGCCCTATATTTCTATACAGAAAAGCACCTCTCAAAACGGGCCGACTGTTCCGGATGGGATGTTTGAAAAATGTCCTCAATGTAAACAGTCCGTGTACGTAAAGAGTTTAGGACAGGAAAGAATATGTCCTAACTGTCACTACGCCTTACGTATCCGTGCTCAGGAAAGACTGGCACTCACTGTTGATCCAAATAGTTTCTCAGAATGGGACGGCGAGGTGCATGCGTCAGATCCACTTCAATTTCCAGGATATGAAGAAAAAATTCAGAACGTCCAAATAAATACCGGATTAAGGGAGGCTGTTCTGACCGGGCAGGCACGATTTAATTCAATTGAATCGGCCATTGGAATTATGGATTCACACTTCATTATGGGAAGCATGGGCCAGGCCGTTGGAGAAAAAATAACCCGGTTATTTGAAAGAGCGACTGAAAAAAATTTACCTGTTGTACTTTTTACAGCATCCGGTGGCGCCAGAATGCAGGAAGGAATCTTTTCGCTTATGCAGATGGCTAAAACCAGCGCGGCAATTAAAAGGCATTCAGAAAAGGGGCTCTTTTATCTGACAGTGATCACCGATCCTACAACAGGTGGGGTGACAGCAAGCTTTGCTATGCTTGGAGACATCATACTGGCTGAACCAGGAGCACTAATAGGTTTTGCGGGTAAACGGGTGATTGAACAGACAATCAAAGAATCTCTGCCTGATGACTTCCAGCTTGCTGAGACAGTATTAAAAAATGGTTTTATAGACCAGATCGTCGAACGGGAAAAATTAAAATCTGTAATTAGTCAGCTTCTGGAACTGCATGTCGATCCAGAAGGAACAGTAAAGGAGGAGTCTGAATGAATGATGTCATGTCTGTGGTATCCTCTGCCAGAAAAACCGATCGAATCAATATGAAAGACATTACAAGTATGATGATCGATGACTTCATCGAACTGCATGGTGACAGAGTGTTTAAAGACGATCCTGCTATCATTGGTGGAATCGGGAAACTGAACGGCCGGGCAGTGACTGTAATTGGGAACCAGAAAGGGACAACAGTCGAGGAAAATGTCCGAACTAACTTTGGATCGGCACACCCGGAAGGGTACCGTAAATCTCTTCGACTAATGAAACAAGCTGAGAAGTTCAATAGACCCGTTCTCAACTTTATCAACACCTCTGGGGCATACTGTGGAGTTGAAGCCGAAGAAAGGGGTCAGGGTGAAGCGATTGCCCGGAACTTGATGGAAATGAGTGATCTTTCCGTGCCTGTTCTCTCAGTAATCATAGGAGAAGGAGGAAGCGGGGGTGCGTTAGCTCTGGCATTATCTGATGAAGTATGGATGATGGAGTTCTCAATTTATTCCATCCTGTCACCTGAAGGATTCGCGTCTATTCTATGGAAAGATGCCAAGAAAGCCAGCGATGCAGCTGAACTGATGAAGCTGACTTCGTCTGATTTGCTGAAGCTTGGGATCATCGAAAAAGTGATACCTGAGACTGAAAAAAAAGAAGTACTTGAAAAAAATCAGATTATCGCCAATATGAAAAAAGAAATTGATGAAAAGCTTTTTGAACTCGTTCGAGTTTCAAAGAATGAGCTCATACGTAAGCGATATGACCGATTCAGACAATATTAGTTGAAGCAATGGGATGGAATGATCCTGTTGCTTTTATTTATTCCATGTTTTGCAGCAGAAGGCTTGTGGTACAATATAGCTGAGGAGTGTTGTGATATGGGAGATAAGATAGAATTCCCTAAGAACTACGGGACATATATGCATCATGCATTGAGTGCGCTGCAGGACGCAGACTATAAGCGGGCAATTACACATATGAAAAAGGCATATGCGATCAAAGATGAAAACAGCCTGAATATTCTGCTGGTGTCGACATTATTTCAGAATGGGCAGATCAGTGAAGCACTTGACTACGCAGAAGAGAAAGAATCCTTTTACCTGACAAACGAAAAGAGACTGCTTGTTTATATCGAGCTGCTTATCTACAATTACCAGTTTTTGTTAGCTCAAAAATTGCTGGACGATGAAATCAGGTTAGCTACTTCGGAAAACTTGGCCAGCTGGCAGAATCTTAAGGACACTTTAGAGCAGAAAAAACTTGAAGCAGAAAAAGAACGTCACCAGACAGAAATCGAGCGCAAGAAAAAACTGTTTTCTTTAGCCTCATTGACGCCTGATGAGCAGTTTGCTCTGATTCAGGAAGCGGATGAGATGAAGACGGACAATTTGATTCATGCGGCACCATCTGTTTTTCAGAACCCATACGTTCATCCGTTTGCCCGGTCCGGATTTCTGTCTGTACTTATTGACAGAAGAGTAAATCAGTCTTTTTCATATACTTGGCTGAATGAGACTAGAAAGGTCACACCAGCAACTATGAGCACGTTTGAAAATCATCCGGTCGTACAGGACACGTATTCTAAAATTGAAGAAATCTTCATCAGTAATCCTTCATTAAAAGTGCTGGTCGAACAGGAAGCGAATGCTGTTCTTCTCATGCTCTTTCCGTTTATCGATGAAGCCATTCAAAAAGAAGATATTACAGCATGGATTTATACAATAGCAGAGGGGATACAGCCCGAGCAGGATGCAGTTGAACAAGTGTCTGAGGAGAAACAGGCTTATATTAACAGCTGGGTCAGCAGAGTGTATCAGGAGTTGCTGTGAATTAAGCATCCGCAGTTTACATTAGCCTTTAAATATTGTATGATAATTAAGTATGTTTAAATAAAAAATAGTGAATAGGCTTATTTCCGCAGAGTTGGAAATAATGACGATTGCTAGCAGACTAATCAATTCGGAGGGTAATTATACATGGAAACAAATTTTGAAAAAACAGGTGCTACAACAGGCCGTCTGGAATTCACGATCGATCAAGAAACAGTACAAAAAGGACTGGATAAAACATTTAAGAAAGTTCAGAAAAACTTGAACGTACCAGGATTCCGTAAAGGACGAGTGCCACGACGTATTTTCAATCAGATGTACGGTGAAGCTGCACTTTACGAAGACACGCTTAACGACCTGCTGCCTGCAGCTTATTCTAAAGCTGTACAGGAAGCTGGCATCGAGCCTGTAGCTCAGCCTAATATTGATATCAAATCAGTTGAAAAGAACCAGGATTGGGAACTGATTGCTGAAGTCACTCTTAAACCTGAAGTTGAGCTTGGACAGTACAAAGAAATCGAAGTAGCCAAACAGGATCGTAACGTTTCTGAAGAAGACGTAGATGCAGCACTGGATCGCCGTCGTGAAAGCCTTGCTGAACTGACTATTAAAGAAGATGCAGCAGAAGAAGGCGACACTGTTGTCATCGATTACGAAGGATTCGTTGGCGATGAAGCATTTGAAGGTGGAAAAGGTGAGAACCACTCACTAGTTCTTGGATCTAACTCATTCATCCCTGGTTTTGAAGATCAGCTGGTTGGCGTTAAAGCAGGAGACGAGAAAGACGTTACAGTTACTTTCCCTGAAGAGTATCACTCAGATGAACTTGCTGGAAAAGAAGCTGTATTTAAAGTCAAGGTTCACGAAGTTAAAGTGAAAGAATTGCCTGAACTTGACGATGAGTTCGTTAAAGATCTTGATGAAGACGTAGAAACAGTGGATGAATTGAAAGAAAAAATCCGCAAAGAACTTGAAGAAAGCAAGACTACTGCCGCTGACGATGCCAGAGATGACGAAGCTATCAGAAAAGCAGTAGAAAACGCTAAAATTGAAGAGATTCCACATGAAATGGCTCACGAAGAAGTACACCGTCAGATGGATATGTTCCTGAACAACTTGAAACAGCAGGGCATTTCACCTGAAATGTACTACCAGATGACAAACTCAACAGAACAGAATCTTCACAAGCAGTTCGAAGGCGATGCAGAATTTAACGTACGCACGAACCTGGTACTTGAAGCAATTGTTGAAGCGGAGAACCTTGATGCAACTGAGGAAGACATAGAAAAAGAAATCTCTGATCTGGCTGAGCAGTACAACATGCCTGAAGACCAAGTACGCAGCGTACTTTCTCCAGACCTTCTTAACAGAGACATCTCATTGAAAAAAGCAATTGACCTGATCACTTCAACTGCTAAAGAAACACTTGAAGCAGCAGAAGAGTCAGACGAAGCGTAAAACTGTTTAAATGTAAATGGGAATGCCTAACGTGCATTCCCGTTTTTCATAAATTCATAAAATCTTATTAGGCTATGAGAGAGGTGACCGTGCCTATGTTTAACGATGACGATCAAAAAGGAAATATCTCATGTTCATTCTGCGGGAAATCACAGGAGCAGGTAAAGAAAATCGTGGCAGGTCCTGGCGTTTATATCTGTAATGAATGTGTTGACTTATGCCAGGAAATTATGGAAGAAGAGTTCAGCAAGCAGTCATTCGACGGTGAAATGAACGTTCCTAAGCCTCATGAGATTCGAGAAATACTGAATGAGTATATCATTGGTCAGGAAGCGGCTAAAAAAGCTCTTTCTGTAGCGGTATACAATCACTACAAACGTATCAACAGTCTAGATGAAGACACAGAAGATGACATTGAACTTCAGAAAAGTAACATCTGTCTGATCGGTCCTACAGGGTCGGGTAAAACGTACCTGGCACAGACGCTTGCACGCATTCTGAACGTTCCTTTTGCAATAGCTGATGCAACGAATCTGACCGAAGCGGGGTATGTTGGAGAAGATGTTGAGAACATTCTACTGAAACTCCTCCAGTCAGCTGATTACGATGTAGAGCTGGCACAACGCGGAATCATTTATGTCGATGAGATCGATAAAATCGCCCGCAAGTCGGAAAATGTCTCTATCACAAGAGACGTCAGTGGGGAAGGTGTACAACAAGCGCTTTTAAAAATTCTTGAAGGAACGACTGCAAGTGTGCCGCCTCAAGGAGGCAGAAAACACCCTCATCAGGAACTGATTCAGATTGATACAACTAATATACTCTTTATTGTCGGAGGGGCCTTCGACGGAATAGAAACGATTGTAAAAAATCGTCTGGGGGATAAAGTGATCGGATTTGGTGCTGCAAGCAAGCGTAAAGAAGCAGATGAGAAGCAGAGCATCATGCAGCAGATCATACCTGAAGACTTACTGAAATATGGTCTGATTCCTGAATTTATCGGTAGACTCCCGATTACAGCTGTACTTGAGAAGCTGAATGAAGACGATCTGGTCGAAATTCTGACGAAGCCTAAAAACTCGCTGGTTAAACAGTATAAAAAACTGCTGCAAATCGATGAGGTAGAACTTGAATTTGAGGAGCAGGCTCTTCGTGGAATCGGTAAAAAGGCAATCGAACGAGATACTGGTGCGCGTGGGCTGAGATCGATCATTGAAAGCATTATGATGGATATCATGTTTGAAGTGCCCAGCAGACCGGACATTAAGAAAGTCGTTATAACCGAAGAAACAGTGGAAACACAGATGAATCCTATCTTTTATGATGAAGATGGGCAGAAAGTTAGCTAATTAAACAAGCAAAGACCTTCAAATCAGCTTGAGCTGGTCTGAAGGTCTTTTTCCTGGATGACACCGGCAGGCCAGTCATTTTTCTGTAACATTAGCTTGGCATTTGTTACCCATTTATAACAAAAGACTTTAAAAACCAAATAAGTATGATATACTAACAATTGATTAATTATGTAGGTAACTCCCAATAATCTATGAAAAATTATGTTTCCCAAATTTCTCGTTGCTCGTATGATGATTTCTGTCGATGAAGGTAATATAATCCAATCCTTGTCTGGATTAAACAGCTTTATAACAGATCC
>NZ_BAAGIQ010000091.1:0-7381 GCF_054658175.1 Alkalibacterium sp. s-m-28 | reverse complement strand
ATCTTCCATCTAGTTCTATTTTACACAGAAACAGCACGGAATGACCAAGCGATAACCAAGATATTTAATTATCAAAGAACTAAAGTGAATGGATCATCAAAAGCGACTTTTTGAAATTTTTCTCCCCAATGGGGGAGAAAGCTCCATTCTTTCAAACAGTTAATCAATCAACTAAGTTAAGAACAATTCTTAACTACAAACTTATTATACGAGGAGTGGATACAGATGGAATCTGACTGGGACTGGAGCAACAAGAAATTGACCGAAAAACCAATGAATTTAATTAAGAGAGGATAAATCAATTATGAAAAGAAAAGGTATGATCATCACTTTAGGCGCTATTTTAGTTTTACTTATCGGAGTCTTTGTTGCCTCGCTGACTAGTGCAGATGACGACACAGCTATAGACAATGGAAATGGTAATGGAAGCGAACAAGTAGTTGATGAGAGTGACGAACAGGAAACTGTGAAAATCGGTATCCTACAGACCACCAGTCATCCGTCGCTGGACGAAATTACGGCGGGGGCAATCAAAGGGCTGGCTGAACATGGCTATGTCGAAGGGGAGAACGCAGAAATCGACTTTCAGAATGCTCAAGGCGATCAGAACCTGATGAACACGATGGCTCAGTATCTCGTGGAAGACGGGGCAGATCTGCTGATCGGTATCGGGACACCGGCCAGCCAGGCGTTTGCCAATGCAACCAGTGAGATTCCAATCATCATGGGCGCCGTGTCCGATCCAATCGGTGCCGGTCTGGTGGAGTCAGAAGACAAGCCGGGAACGAATGTCACAGGTGTAAAGAATCAAGCCCCGGTCGAAGCTCAGCTGGAGTTGATGAATGCCGTTCTTCCGGAAGCCTCAACGATCGGGTTATTATACAGTTCAGGTGAGGACAATTCCAGGGCTGAAGCAGAACGGGCAACAGAAGTGATTGAATCTATGGGTCTTGAACCGGTCACTTATACGGTATCAAGTACGAATGATATTCAGCAGATGGTTGCATCCATGTCTCAGGAAGTCGATGTGATCTATCTTCCGACTGACAATACGATAGCGAGTGCATTCGACACCGTGGTCAGTGAAGCGGACCGTTACGACATGCCGCTGATTCCGACAGTCGATCTGATGATCGCTCAAGGTGGGCTGGCCACAGTTGGAATCAATCAGACGCAGATGGGGATCGAATCAGGTCGGATGGCTGCAGAAGTACTGAACGGACAAGACCCGAGTACGTTCCCTATTTTTATCCTGAGTGAAGGAGATATTCTGGTCAACCAGAAGAAAGCGGAACGTCTGAACGTCACCATTCCAGAATCTATTCTGGAGGATGCCGTCATCATCGAAACTAGGGAATAAGAGAGGGAATCAGTTTATGGTCATATCAGCAATTGCACAGGGGCTGCTTTGGGCAGTACTCGGCATCGGCATTTTCACAACTTATCGGATTCTGAATTTTCCGGATCTGACAGCAGAAGGCTCGTTTCCTTTAGGAGCTGCGGTCGCCGTTACAGCTATTGTCAATGGACTGCCTCCCGTATTCGCTATGGTGCTGGCAGTTCTAGCCGGGATGAGCGCGGGTCTGGTAACGGGTCTCCTGTATACGAAAGGAAAAGTCCCAGTTATTCTAGCCGGTATTCTAGTTATGACGGCACTGCATTCCGTGATGCTGTATGTGATGCAGCGTCCGAACCTGAGTCTTTTAAATCATCCAAGAATATTTAACAGCCTAGCCTTTTTACCCAATTATTTCGACGCAGTAGTGGTCGGTCTAGTGGTAGTCAGTCTGGTGATTGGTCTGCTGCTTTTTTTCTTCTACACCAGCTTGGGTCAGGCCTATATTGCGACAGGAGACAATGAAGCAATGGCTCGATCGTTCGGCATTCAGACAGACCGCATGAAAATTATAGGGCTCGTCTTTTCCAACGGAATCAATGCGCTGGCAGGCTCTCTCATTGCTCAGAATAATGGCTATGCGGATGTTAATGGAGGAACGGGTGTCATCGTCATTGGGCTGGCTTCACTGATTATTGGGGAAGTGGCCTTCAATGACGTGACTCTGGGCGAACGACTGATTTCCATCGTCATCGGAAGCATTCTGTATCAGCTGCTTCTTCTCGGTGTAATCAGACTCGGCTTCGATACGACTTATATCAGATTATTCAGCGCATCCATACTAGCTGTCTGCCTGATGATCCCACAAATTAGGCAGGCGCTTAAACTGGATACACTGATCAGGAAGGAGGGGTAAGCCATGACAACACTACTGACTTTAGAGCAAGCAACTAAAACGATCCAGAATCAATCCGATAAGAATACGACGATTCTGGATCATATAGATCTGACCATCAGAAAAAGAGAGTTTGTTACAGTCCTTGGAGGGAATGGCGCAGGGAAATCGACTTTGTTCAACAGCATCACCGGCACGATCGAACTGACCAGCGGCAAGCTTTACATTAAAGATAAGGAAGTAACCAGACTACCTGAAGAAAAAAGAGCACGTCATATCGCCCGGGTCTTTCAGGATCCTAAAATGGGGACTGCCCCACGAATGACGGTAGCGGAAAACCTGCTGCTCGCTCTGAAACGAGGGGAGAAGCGGTATCTGCTGCCGAGAAAATTGAAGGCTCAAAGAGACTCATTCCAAAACCTGTGTGCCTCAGTTGGAAATGGACTTGAAAAACATCTAGATACACCTACGGGGCATTTATCCGGTGGGCAGAGACAGTCATTGAGTCTGCTTATGGCTACATTGACAAGGCCAGAGCTCCTGCTTCTGGATGAACATACTGCTGCACTGGATCCTAAAACGGCAAAGCGCTTGATGGAGCTGACACAAGAAGTTATCGAAACTCATCAGCTCACCTGTCTGATGATCACGCACCGGATGGAAGATGCCTTGAAGTACGGCAATCGGCTGATCGTTCTCGAAAATGGAAGAATCAAACTGGATCTGAATGCTAGAGAAAAAGCACAAATGACGCTGGAAGATCTGTTTGCTCTGTTTGAAGAAGAAAAAGCCCAGCTTATTTAACTGTAATAGATTTTCTGATGGGAAAAGTAAATGAACAGGAGAGTGCAAGGATAATGGAGACAGCAAAAGGATTTTTGGAACATTTGGCGGCAGTTTCGTCCCTGAAAACCTTCAGGCAGCTTTGGATAAGATTGAGGCTGCTTTTGACGAGGCTAGAGAAGATGACGCGTTCAAGAAAGAATATCAGTCGATTCTAAAAGAATATGTCGGCAGAGAGAATCCCCTGACCTACGCCGAACGGTTGTCAGAACGTTTCGGCGGTCCGAAAATCTATCTTAAAAGAGAAGACCTGAATCATACAGGAGCGCACAAGATAAACAATGTGGTGGGACAAATTCTTCTGGCCAAACGAATGGGTGCGCATCGCATCATTGCAGAGACAGGAGCGGGACAGCATGGGGTAGCGACTGCGACGGCCTGCGCGATGTTTGGTATGGACTGTACGATCTATATGGGTAAACTGGACACCGAGCGCCAGGCACTCAATGTATTCAGGATGGAGCTGCTCGGAGCAGAAGTGGTTCCTGTCGAGCAAGGACAAGGGCGGTTGAAGGATGCCGTTGATGTCGCTCTAGGAGATCTGATCGAGAATTATGATCACACATTTTATCTCCTCGGTTCAGCCGTCGGACCGCATCCCTATCCGTCCATCGTCAAGTATTTCCAGTCAGTGATCAGCGAGGAATCGAAGAAGCAGATTCTTGAAAAAGAAGGCAGGCTGCCTGCAGCGGTTGTTGCAGTGGCCGGTGGAGGCAGCAATGCGATTGGCTCCTTTGCTCACTATATTGAAGATACTGATGTGCGTCTGATCGGGGCGGAGCCTGAAGAAGCAGCGACGATGAGCAAGGGAAAAGCGGCGAATCTGCACGGATTCAGAACCCTTGTCCTACAAGATGAAAACGGCAACCCGGCACCGACCTATTCAATTGCTGCCGGTCTGGACTATCCGGGAATCGGGCCTGAACATAGTCATCTTAAAGACAGTGGACGTGCTGAATACTATACAGTATCAAAAAAAGAGGTCATGTCTGCCTTCAAGACCCTGTCCGAAACTGAAGGAATCATCCCGGCGCTAGAAAGTGCCCATGCTGTCGCCTTAGTAAAAAAACTGGCGGATGAATTTTCTCCTGAAGAGCCTGTGATCATCACTATTTCTGGTCGTGGAGACAAAGATGTGGCCTATGTCCGGGAGCTGCTTGACTCGGGTGATTTTGACTAGCACAACTTGATGACTGAACGGAACTGAAAGAGGAAGGGGCCTTCGCTGAACAATGTTAAAGGCTCTTTCCTCATTTTGTGTATAATAAAATGAGGAACTAAATACTTAGATAGAACAGGGGAGACAACTAATGGGATTTAACAGTAAAGACTATCTTTCGGGGCAGATAGACAAGCAACATATTCGTACGAAGAAGAGTCGGTACAAATTGGAGCTGGACCATGAAGAGTATCATCTGAGCGATGAACTGAGACGGGAGATTCTATCGAGCGATATACAGACACTTCAGAATTTAGTCAGAGAAGGCAGAACTACATACGCCGAAATTGCGATGTGCTTCTGGAATGAGACAGTCAGACAGAAAAGGTACAATGCGGTCATCTCTTTGAATGAGACAATCGTTCAGGAGGCTGAAGAACTGGTCTTTGATGACGAGCATGAATTGCTTTATGGTATGCCGGTCCTCGTTAAAGATAATGTTAGTGTGAAGGGGATGCCTGTTACAGCGGGGGCTGCTGTTCTTAGAGATTATATAGCTGAGGAAGATGCAGAACTTATCCAGCTCCTTAAAGAAAAGGGGGCACTGATTCTGGGGAAAACAAACTTGACCGAATGGGCCAATTTTATGTCTACTGACAGTTCCAATGGATATTCTGCAGTAGGTGGACAGACGATGCATCCATTGGGACAGTTTGATGTTGGAGGATCGAGTGCAGGAAGTGCCGCTGCTGCAGCCTTGAGCCTGTCTCCGGTTACCGTCGGGTCGGAAACGGCCGGGTCTATCATCTATCCAGCCAGTCAGAATGGTGTGGTCGGACTTAAACCGACACTTGGTCTGGTCTCTCAGGACGGTGTTATCCCCATTTCAAAAACGCATGATACTGCGGGACCGATCGCGAAAACTGTCAAGGATACGTATCTGCTTTTCAAGGGAATGGCGTCAGCAGTTTCAGAAGAAGCAGAGTGGTCTGAAGCAGGATTTAAAGGTGTGAAAACAGGTATCCTGGAAAACGAATCGATCAAGTCCCTCTATAGAGAAGAAGACGAAGAAATCATAGAAGATGTTCGGCAGAAGCTGAAAGAAGCCGGAGCGATCCCATCTGAGTATTCTTTAGATGAAAAGGCACTTGAAGTAGACTATGTTCCGGTTCTGAAGTATGAATTCAATACAGGGATCAAGTCTTTTTTCAATCAGAGTCGGACCCATCCACTGACTCTCGAGACAATTAGAGCGTTCAATGAAGAAGAAGGGGAAGATCAGACGGCACCTTTCAATCAGGAGCTGCTGATTCAGTCAGCCGGTGTTGAAGAGACTGCTGAAGACATCACTCAGATCATCACAACCAATCAGATGGTTACACGACAGGCACTGAAAAAAGCCTTTGACTCCGTAGATGTTCTTCTGACTTTAAGTAATTATGCCACTGCTGTCTATTCCGCATCCGGTTATCCAGCAGTCACCGTTCCTGGATATGTTCGCGCAACCGGTGAGCCTATTGGCATAACCCTTATCGGCCAGGACGGAGAGGATGTCCGGTTAATGGAACTGGCCTATGCTTTGGAGCAGATTATTCAGTAAAGGTTCAAGCAAATCAGAGCATTATATGAGAGTTTATAAATTAGAATAAAGCCATTTATTTTTAATCCTATTATAGTAAAGCGGTTGGACTTCGTATACAATAGAAGATACATTAATTAATAGGGGAGATAATATGGGGAAAACAGCTATAAAAAATGGACGTCTAATTGACGGACTAGGGGGACAGCCGGTCAGCGATGGGCTGGTCGTATTCGAAGGAAACACCTTGCTATACGCAGGAGAAGCGGAAGGATACACCTTGACTGGAGATGAAACGATAGTCGATGCCGGAGGAGGAACCATCCTCCCAGGACTTATCGATGCCCATGTGCATGTCATGATGGAGTTTGAAGGAGTTCAGAAACGACTGGAGACTCCTTTTTCCTACAGATTTTATCAGGCTGCCCAGTATATGAGGAAAACACTGTATGCCGGGATCACATCTGTCAGAGATGCATTAGGGGCGGATTTAGGTGTGAAGAAAGCTGTGGAAGAGGGACTGATAGCCGGTCCGCGTCTGCAGCTGAGCATCAATGCACTGACGATTACTGGCGGACACGGCGATGGTTATACCACTTCAGGCCAGACGGTTGAATTGCTTCAGGCCAATTATCCGGGGATGCCTGACGGGCGGGCAGACGGGGTGGAAGAAGTCCGGAAGAAAGTCCGTGAAATGCTTCGTGCCGGAGCTGAGGTCATTAAAGTCCATGCGACGGGTGGCGTACTCAGCCCGACCGACCATCCGGAGTTTACCCAGTTTTCTCTGGAAGAACTGAAAGTCATTGTGGAAGAAGCGCGTTTCAGAAAAGGTGTGCGAGTCATGGCCCACGCTCAGGGAGCTGAAGGAATCAAACAGGCCGTCCGGGCAGGCATCCATTCAATTGAACACGGCATCTTTCTCGATGACGAAGCTATTGATCTGATGAAAGAAAACGGAACATTCCTGGTGCCGACCTTGCTGGCGCCAGTATCGGTTCTGGAACTTGCTGAAGAATCCGGAATGCCTGATTCAGCTGTCGAGAAGTCCAAGGAAGTCATTGAGATCCACAAGGAAAGTGTCGCTAAAGCTCATAAAGCAGGAGTTAAAATAGCTATGGGTACTGATGCTGGAGTCATGCCTCACGGACTCAATTTAAGGGAACTGGAACTCATGACCGATGTGGGGATGACACCGATGGAAGCAATCGTGGCTACCACAAAAACGGCAGCTGAGTGTTTAGGATGGGAAGACAAAGTCGGCACCCTTGAGAAAGGAAAACTGGCCGATATTGTCATCGTTAAAGGCAATCCCATCGAAGACATTGCGAGCCTGGCGGACACCGATACCATTCAATATGTCGTCAAGGACGGAAAGGTCGAAAAAGACACCTTAACTAAATAAGATGATTTGAAAACAGCCGACTGTGTCGGCTGTTTTTTCGTTCGTGCGCCCGGCATGGGCGACAACTTGGTGGTGAAAGTCCACTACAGACTTGGCAGTAGGAACTGTTAGCGAAAGTCAAGGGTGTCCGCCGTGAGGCGGAATCTGAAGGAAGACGGACGCAAATG
>NZ_BAAGIQ010000090.1:0-7592 GCF_054658175.1 Alkalibacterium sp. s-m-28 | reverse complement strand
GGATCTGTTATAAAGCTGTTTAATCCAGACAATGATTGGATTATATTACCTTCATCGACAGAAATCATCATACGAGCAACGAGAAATTTGGGAAACATAATTTTTCATAGATTATTGGGAGTTACCAGTAAATTAAGGATATACAAATTGCAAAGCTTTCATATTAACTTCCTGTTCTACTCAACTTTAAATGGTGTCCAGTCAATATGACTATACTCCATCACATCATCAGCTTTTTCCATTCCAATCTTTTCATAAAAAGGAACGGCCTCCTCATTCGCTGTTAAATAGACTGCAATATCTTTTTCTCCACCAGCGATGTCATGAGCTCTTTTCATAAGCTGCTTACCGATTCCCTGATTTTTGTACTGTCGATCTACTCCGAGGTCTGTTACAAACATCCAGTAACAATAGTCCGTCAGTCCGAATAGTACTCCTACAATAAATCCTTCTTCATTCTTAGCTACAAGACTTATTGTTGTATTACTTACAAGCTTTTCAATTCGCTCTTCAAATCGTTCTGCTGGATACTGTAACCCTAAATCTGTACGCTTTAAGAAATCAATATAGTCATCTTTAGATATTCTCTGTTCCTCAAATGATATTGTCATTATTCGTTCTCCTTATATCAAAATATATGAAGCGTTGTTTCCGGCAAGATTCTCAGCACAAGGGAAGCCACTTTCTGTTTCCCCCTTTTGACATTGCCTGACGACTGACCCCTAATTCATTTGTCTTCACTTCTGCCTCATTCTTTTTTGTTTTAGAAAATACTGAAAAAGCTTAATACGCCATTATCAGTATTTGACCGACTACTTATCAATAAAAGTCCATGTTTCAGTTACTTACTACTGATTTTAATCTTTTACTCAGCCCATTTTTCAATTCCAGTAATTCCAATTGCTCCTGGGCCGCCATGACTGGAAATGACAGCACCCGCCTGCATCCATTCAGCTTCCTGAATGCCGTTTTCTCTCAGCAGATTGAAAACCATCTCTTTCTGACTCTCTTCGATGCCTGGAGCACCTACTATTATGACACTGTCCGGATCAATCGTATGGGTTTTGAAAAACTGATTGATCATCTTCTTCAAGCAGCTGTCAAATGAGCCACGGTATTTTCCTCCCGGAACAAGGTATCCATTGTCTAATACTATTGACGGTTGTATTTTCAGTAAGTTTGCTGAATAAAAAGCCAGATTGGAAACACGGCCCCCAGCTTTTAAGTATTGAAGTGTTTTAGGCATGAAGACCATATGTGTGCGTTCCCTGATATTTTCGACAAATGTAATCACTTCTTCAGGACTAATATCAGGATTATCCTCAATGAACTGAGCTGTTGCTTTAATAATAGTCGCTGCTCCAACAGACACAAATTTAGAGTCCACCAGATAAACGTTTTCAAAATCCTCTGATGCTACAGATGCTGCATTGAAAGAAACAGTTGTTACTGCAGAGTATCCAATGTGAATAATAGTGGCATCTGGATGTTCTGCAAAAATCTTTTTAAAAACTTCAGTGTTATCTTGGGGTGAAGAACCTGATGTTTTAGGTAAATTTCCTGTTTTATCATAATAGTCAAAAACTTCCTGAACATCAAAACTTCCATCAGGACGGGTTTCGTTCCCCATAGTTACATGCATCGGAACGATTTGGATATTATACCGGTCGATCATTTCTTTAGATATATCCGACCCGCTTTCAGTTGTAATAATGTATTTTTTCATTGTATACCTCCAGTGTTTTGTTTTATCCACAAACATTTTTCTATACTTGTGCCTTGGTTGCCTTATATATACATTATACTATAATACAGTTAATAATACCTATCTAGGTCCCCATACCTTTGTATGATCGTAACTTGAATCACGACATTTATCTCTCTATCTGTCATTATCTATGTGTACTAGTTATAAAGAATCGTTTAATGTTTGTAAATAGACAAATAGATTGCAGTACATTCTCTTCAAAAAAAATTACTTCAATTTCTTTAGATGCGTCCTACTTATTTAGTTCCACAACTTATGATAATCTTCTATTCTATTATTTCCTTCAATATGGCCGATAGTGACGTTGATACATGATTCTTTAACTTGATTTCTCATTTTACTTCGACAATAATATCAATGCACTGAATGATCAGCTCAGCCATTTCTTCTCCTGCAAGAAGCACATGAACTTCATAACCATTATCTAAACGATATAGCTCATCATAAAGCCATATACTTTCTTTGATCTGACCTTCCTGTTTAATGATTTCAGCTTCTCTAAAAGTCACTTTATTAAAATTGGTAAAGCCTCCGTCTGTATTCAAGTGGATGACAAGATCTTTTTTCTCAACCTTTAAATCTGTTACTTCGCAATCATGAAAGCTGAATCGTTCTTCTATTATCTGAGGAATATTCTCTTCCTGCTGTACTTTATCATACTCATTTAAAATGTTATTCATCATTTTTTCGTTATCTGAACTTAAAGCTTTTAACTGATTTTTGACTGCTTTGCTGCAATAACCTAGGGAGAAAACTCGGACATCAGCAATTTGCTGGTACAGTTCATGTGGTAGTTTATCCATTATCTCTCTTATACGCGTTTCATGAATGTTTGCAAATGTTTTTTTGCAATCATATTTATCAAACGGCGGACGACTATCATATTCCTCTATAAGTTTTTGTATATGGTCTTTTTCTTCGGGCGACATAGAATAGACCAGCTGATCCTCTTCACTTATAATCTCTTCATTTATAAACATATCTAGAGGGACCATAGCAGTTTCGTCTTCTTCTAACATAAAACGAGGGTCAGTGTCATATATTTCCTGCTGCATATCTACAAATTCTTTCTCTTTTATTTTATAAAGTCTTTGATAGAGCCCTTCGTTAAAAACGCCAGCCCCTTTATGTACTCTCACATCAAAAAGAAAATCTGTCATCTGAGATAATTCATACCATTCTTTTGTTAAATATCGCATACATATATGTCCTTTCAGTTTGATTAAACTTGCCTTTATAATCCAAGTCTGGCCCCTACTTCTGCATACTCTATATCTTTTCTTTCTACATTCCAATTATCGCCTGTTTGTCCGTCCCATATTGCTCCTGTTTCAACGAAACCGACAGACGCAAACAGCTTCCGGACGGCTTCGTTCACCAGCCAATAGGATGTAGCCACTGCATCAGCTTGTCCTTGTGGAAACGTCTCTATGTATTCAATAACTTTCATCATTGCTTGTTTGCCAAACCCTTTGCCTTGATGCTTTTTATCAATCATAAAGCGATTAAGTCCATAAGTATATTTATCTCCATATTTTTTACTTAAAAATGAATCTTCGGACAGTTCGTAAAATCCAATATCGACATATCCTATGACTTCATCATTGTTGCATATAGCGAAAATCATAGGCGGTTTTTCATCGTTAAGTATCTTTACGTAGGCTTTAGCCAAACAATATATGCTGGAATCCACATTTCCCTTCTGCTCATCTGTCATGCTTAACTCCATTACTGCATCAAAATTATCGTGGGTAATCTTTCTTAATTGAACCATTTTTTTCCAACTTTCATCAATATAAATACTAGTTCATTAACGACATCAGAATAGCATAAAAAACCGAGTGTTTCGACATAAAAAATGATTTGGTAGCAAGGACTTAATCTATATGGAAACAGGAGTACGTGCGGGCGATGGTGTGAAAAGAGCATTAGGAAATGGTTGCCGACATTAGATGAAAAAGTTTTTTAACAAACTTATACTTACCTAGGTCTATTTCATTAATCCAACAGTCAAATGAACCCTCTAGGCATTTAAACTTCACCTAGAGGGTCTTATACTAACTAAATATCATATTATGTGCTTTACTCGAGTAAGCCTTGTTACGCTTTCAACATGCGTTGAGATGATAGTACTTACAATCTAATAAAAGCAGAAGTAGTACTTGCTAAGTTTTATCAGTTCATCCCAATATAGGTTTAATTACACTGTTAGTGTGTAATGACCTCTTCTACAGTGAGAAAAATTCTCTAGATGTTTTGCAGTATAAACTCTTTTCTTGTTCTAAGAACTTATCTTTCACTGGCTAATAACTCTTTTACTTCTTCAAGTTCATTTAAATATCCCATGATATATAAAGTATCCCCTTTACATACTTTGGTATCAGCTTTTGGATTAGAAATATATTCATCAGTGCCAGCTCGAAGCATTCCTAGAATGATTGCCTTAGAGGTCACTAATTTCTGTATACTTTCAAAGTCCTTATTAATAAATTCAGACCGATCATCAATGATAAACTCTTCAACAAGTAGTTGTTCCTGGTCGTTTTTAGTAAGTAGATTCAAAGAATGAGATAGAGATGGGTTCTCTAAATGTGCTAATATCCGGTCCGAGATTAATCTGTCCATCATTAGAACTTTTTTTACTCCAGCTTTCTTTAGTTTCTATATGCTTCTTTTCCTGATGCCCCACATACAATATCTAAGGAAGAATCTAATTCTTTTACCGAAAAAACGGTATAAAGTACTTCACTATTATCTGAAAAGGTAATAACACTCCCTTGAGATTTTTTTATACCGGCTTTCATCAACGTGTCAACATTTTTAGCATTACCACAAACATGAGGTTCATTCAGACTTTTTAATTGCTTGCATTTCTTTTCGTGTTTTTCAACAAAAACATATTCCTGATCATGGATTTTTAATTCAGCGGCAATGCTTTTTCCTAACTTACCATAACCACAGATATAAATTTATTTGAGTGATTATTAGAATTCATATTGCTATTACCTCCTAAATTGATAACTATATCAGAACACTCGCACAGTATAAATAGCTTCCTTATTACCATGGAAATCAACTAGTAAACACCGTATACATTCATCGCATCTTGGGTGTATATAATCCCATTACCCGGTTTATTTATTTCAAGCTTTTCTCTGATGGATGACATGATAGATTCTGTGGCATCATTTTTAGCTAAAATGATTACCATCTCTTTTTCAGGGTCTATTTCCATATCAAAAACTTTAGTTGTTTCATTCACACCAGAACCTCTTGCATTAATGATGGTACCTCCTCTTGAGCCTGCACTCTTTGCAGCCTCTACAACATCGTCTGCCTTTCCTCTATCGACAATCGTCACAATAATTTGATAGAGCGGATGATCAACCACTTGGCTTTTGTCTTCCTTGAAGATACTTGACCGAGAGCCTATAACTTCAACTGTACTCGTAGTAAACGCAATACCATGATGGGGTTTATAGAATTTAAATTGCTTGTTTAATTTATCTAAAGTATTTTCTGCAACTTCACGATTGGCAACCATTAAGACTACTTCTTTTTTTTCATCATACAAGGATAAAAAGTTTAAAAAAGGATTAATGATTGTGCCTTTCCCTAAAATAATCGTTCCACCTGAAACACCATATTTCTTAGCTTGACGTAGAACCTTTGAACCTATGCCCTGATTCACTATGACGTAAATTAAATCATAGACTTTCACATCTTCTAGACTACTCATTTGTTTCTACATCTCCTTTCCTCTTTGATCTAATTGAGAAAATCAAACCTAACATCTGTAAAGTAATTATGGGCATCATCGCTACCATGGCAATCATTCCGAATCCGTCAATAATGACATCAGCACCTTCAAATGCACCCGCTGCTCCTTGAATAAATGCCAGGATAAATGTTGCAGTCATTGGACCTGTTGCCACTCCACCGGCATCAAATGCGATTCCCACAAAGAGTTTTGGTGCAAAAAACATTAGTCCTAAGCTTATTAAATAACCTGGTAATAAGTAATGCCACAATTGTACAGAAGGGACTAATATGCGAATGACCGACAGTAAAACGGCTCCTCCTACACCAGCTGACAAAGAAACTAATACAGCAGGCCGTTTGACATAACCACTCGTAACATCTTCAATTTGTTGAGTCAGGACATGAACAGCCGGTTCAGCTAAAATAGTAGCCACACCTAAAACAAACCCGATGATCAGTGTATAAACTTTGTTATCAAGTAATGCTAGATCATTCCCAATAGCAGTACCCACATCCATGAATCCAGTATTGACCCCTACTAAAAAGATAAATAATCCGATAAAGGAATAGATAAACCCTGTGAGTAATTTACGAAACTCTTTTTTACTCAATTTAAAAACTAGTTTCTGGAGAATCAGCAAGATTATTAATAATGGAAGAATGGCTATAAAGCTTTCTAATATATATGTTGGCGTCATTTCTATAAAAGGCTGAAGGATGGTTTGTGTTTCCATCACTTCCGTTTCAATCGTAGCTGATAACGGTTCTGAGTTAGATACTATATCGAGAATCATAACGGATATAATCGCTCCTGTCGATGCTATAGCAATCAAACCAAAACTGTCTTTTTCTGAAGCTTTCGTATCCTTTTTTCAATTTAGAAATACCTACTGAGAGAGACAGTATAAAGGGAACCGCTAGTATTCCTGTTGTAGATCCAGAAGCATCAAACGCAATAGCCAGAAATTCACGAGACGCAAGTATAGCTAAAAGGAAAATAGTTAAGTACAACGCCATAAGCATTTTAAACAATGGTATATTATAAAATATTCTAAGGAACCCTAATGCTAGCATAAGAGCTATCCCTAAAGAGACCACAATTAAAATACTTGTTGAAGCTATTTGGCCAGATGTAACACTTTCAACTTGATTGGCAAGCACCAGTAATCCCGGTTCTGCAATAGATATAAAGAAACCAAGGATAGCGCCTGCTATCAGTACAATCCACAACTTATTCGTCTTAGCTACTGACTTCCCTGTATAATTTCCTAATGGAGTAATACCAAGATCAACTCCTAGAAGAAAAATAGTTAAACCCACTATGACGAATAAAGCACCAATAACGAATCGAGTCATATAGATAGATCCATTGGAACGATGGTGAGATTTAATAAAAACACTAAGCATATAATTGGCAAAACAGCAAAAAATACTTCCTTTAGTTTGGAGTTAGCAATATTCAATACAGTCATCCTTTCTTAAATTTTAATACAGTGACTTTTTTATAATTAAGTTATTCTATAGCCATGCTCATTATAAATCACTAACTATTCAAACATACCATATACTTCATTGATGTTTTGAACAAAGATAACTCCCTTACCAGGTTTATCAATTTCAACTTCTTCTCTTATAGATGATACAATTGATTCAGTGGAATCAGAATTAGACAGAATATAAACCATTTCTTTTTCTGGCTCAATCTCCATATTGAAAATTTTATTGGTTTCGTGAATACCTGCCCCTCTTGCATTGATAATTGTTCCACCTTTTGAACCAGCCAATTTGGCAGCATCTATGACATCTTCTGCTTTTCCTCGATCTACAATAGTAATAATCATTTGGTACATTTAGTCCTTCTCCTCTCCTGACTCTTTATTTATAATGTATCACTGGTGTTGCATAAAACTGAAAATCAGTGTTACTTGTTTATTGCTCAAGTTTCGCACCCCTAAGAACTCCGTTCTATCCTTTACATTATAAGGATTATTTAGATTAATCAGCTTAAAGGTAAAGAAAAAGACAGCTCTCTTTGGTAAAATGTGAGTACCACTACCAACAT
>NZ_BAAGIQ010000089.1:0-7605 GCF_054658175.1 Alkalibacterium sp. s-m-28 | reverse complement strand
ACAATGTCTTTAAAACTCCCTGGCCGATTTCTTCGAGTAAGCTTCTTCAACTTTTCACGGAAACGTTGTTTAGCCGACCGACTAGGTCGGCAACCTACTTTCCCATGTGATTATATAAATGAAACCCAAGAAACTTTGACTTTGTGGCTGTAGTCACTCGACTCTTCTCTTTATTGACGGTCAATCGTAAATCTTCTTCGATAAATTTGGTGATGCTCTCCATTACTCGTTCACCTGCACGTTTGCTTTTGACATAAATAACGAAGTCGTCGGCATAACGAGCAAATTTATGTTTTCTTCTTTCCAGTTCTCTATCTAAATGATGGAGATAAACATTGGCTAATAGAGGAGATAATGGACCACCTTGTGGTGTCCCCATATCTGTTTCAACATAAAAGTCTTGGTCTAAAATACCCGATTTGAGGAAGTTCCAAATTAATTTTAGAACGATTTTGTCTTGTATATAGTATTCCAGATAATTTCGTAATTTTTGATGATTAATTGTATCGAAATAATTCTTTAAATCACAATCTACCGCAATACGATAACCTTCCTCATAATATTGTTGTACTTGTTCAATTGCTTGATGGGCGTTTCGACCTTTTCGAAAGCCATAACTATAGTCAGAAAAGTGGGGGTCAATAATGGGGGCTATAACTTGTAGAATAGCCTGTTGGACAACTCTGTCTCTTACACAGGGAATACCTAGAAGTCGCTTCCCTCCATTTGCCTTTGGAATTTCCACTCGCCTAACCGGTTGAGGCATATATGTGCCTTCCTTTAGTTTTCGAATGATATGTGAACCAAATTCTGCCATGTGTGCATCTAGTTCATCGACAGTTATGCCGTCTACACCTGGCTTGCCTTTGTTCTTTTTAACTTTCTTGATGGCAAGCTTTATATTCTTTCTATCGACTACTCGGTCGATTAATGAGATATCATTTTGTCTATTCATTTCTGTGTTACGCCCCTACGCACTCCTACATATTCTTTTGCTTCCAGCGTATCCTTTTGTAGGTAGCCATCTCTCTGAACTTAATCACGATGTTTCTGCGATACTGGTGGCGTGTACACCTCCTTGATTTTCAAAATTATTATTGTTCAGTCCTTCCTAACTTTCGTTAGTACTATGACGTCTGCTGACTTCTCTTCCTCCAGTTTTCCATCACTGAAAAAGTTTGATATAAAGAAAGAGACCTCCCCGGGTAAGAACGACAACCTTCCGCTCATGTCACTGCTCCATTTACTGTACAGGATTCGTGCAGTATTGGACTTCGCTTTGTTTGGCAAGCTCATCCGTCCTGATTCAGCCTTAGTATGGAGTTTCTGTTCGTCAGTGCGAGCTTTTGCGTCCGACTTCCTTCAGATTCCACCTCACGGTGGACACCCTTGTCATTCACTAACAGTTCCTACTGCAAAGCCTGTAGTGGACTTTCACCACCAAGTTGTCGCCCATGCCGGGCGCACCAAAAAACCACCTGCTGAGTGAACAGCAGGTGGCAAAAAAGGAGTGGTAACCTGTCGCTTTGGAGGAGTGCAGGTAACCAAAAATATGTTGGTTGTTGTGGGTATGAGTAAAGTATAGTCTTTAGATTTGAATTTACTGTGACCAATTCATGATGAATTAACGCTTTCTTTTTCAAAGTAAATTAGAGAATTAAGAAAGGAATGTACATAATAAAAAGCCACCTTTTCCTCTAGAAAAGGTGGCTGGGGATAAGACTAAACGTCTCAGTTTATTTGAGTAACCCATTCAATCCGGGGAGAAAGAATAATGGTCTCAAATAGTGTTTATCTTTTCAAAGGTGATGAATGATTCGGGGGAAACATTCAATCAGCTTTTTGGGGAGAAAAGAAACGTGTACTTAAATTCCACATTCATAGTGTAGCAAAACTATCTGGAAAAATCCTTAAAATTGCCTAAGCATTCATCCGAATAAAATGATAATTTACTCACTTAATGCATCGACCATTGCTTTGTTGAAAGCAGGAAGATCATCAGGCGTACGGCTTGAAATCAGACCTGAGTCATCTATAACAACTTCCTTGTCATAGAAATTGGCTCCGGCGTTTTTAAGGTCCACCGCCACCTGCTTAACTGAAGTGATGTCTTTTCCTTTTACTACTTCAGCATTGATCAGAAGCTGAGGTCCGTGGCAGATAGAGAAAATAGGTTTACTGTCGTTTGAGAACGAACGGGTAAACTCCAGGAATCGGTCATCCTTACGCAGCTGGTCTGGAGAAAATCCTCCAGGAATCAGCAGGGCATCGAAATCTTCCGGAGAGACATCATCAATGCTTTTATCGATAGTCACCGATGCTTCTCCTTTTTTACCCTCTACTGTTTCACCTGCTTCAAATCCGATCGTAGTCAGTGTATGACCTGCCTTTTCCAGTTCTTCTTTAGGGGAGGTAAATTCCACGTCTTCAAATAGTTTTGTTATAACGACTGCAACTTTCTTGCCCATTCTTGTAATTCCTCCTTCATTTATTCTAGTTACAGTTTATCGACTCACCATAGATCCTTCAAGTAAAACGATTCACGGTAGAGATACTCAATTTTTTATTCAATAAGCTGCTCTGTTTTATGTTATGATGAAAAAAATACGACTTTTTAAGGAGGAGTATTCCCTTTATGAATATTGCGTTGATTGCCCATGATAAAAAGAAAGATGATATCGTAAAAATTGCAGCAGCTTATAAGGTCATTTTGGAACAACATGCTCTCTTTGCTACAGGAACGACAGGAAAGCGAATTTCAGATGAAACAGGTCTGAATGTCCACCGGTTTAAATCTGGTCCGCTCGGTGGGGACCAGCAGATTGGTGCCTACATCTCTGATAATAAGATGGATCTGGTTATATTTATCCGTGATCCTCTTACTGCACAGGCCCATGAGCCAGATATATCTGCATTGCTCCGCCTGTGTGATGTCTATGAAATTCCTCTAGCTACAAATATAGGGACTGCTGAAGTTCTGCTTAGAGGACTGGATGCCGGCTTTTACAGCTGGCGAGATGTCTCAAGAGGCCAGGACCGCGATTCACTACATTTTTAAAGGGGTGCTGACATGCTGCTGATTATCGGATTAGCATTGCTTATTTCAGGCTATTTGTCATTCAGGTTTTCAGATCAGCTTAACCCTGGAAAGCGCGGGCGTAGAGCACAGACGGAGTTTCCGGAATGGTTCCCGCAGCTTAAGAAAATTGGCGGGCTGCTGTTCATGCTTACTGGCCTGCTTCTGATGATAGCTTACTTTATAATTTAATTAACTAATGGAAGGATTGTCGCTATGATTATTGGTCTACCTAAGGAAATAAAAAATAATGAATACCGTGTAGCTTTGACCCCTTCGAATGTCGGACGGCTGACAGACAACGGACACCGTGTCCTTGTAGAAAAAGGAGCGGGGGAAGGAAGTGGGTTTATAGACGAGCATTATGCTGAAAACGGTGGAGAGCTGACAGAATCGGCCGGTCAAGTCTGGAAACAGGCTGAAATGATCATGAAAGTGAAAGAACCGCTGAAAGAGGAGTACACTTACTTCAGAAAAGGGCTGGTCCTCTTCACCTATCTTCATCTGTCAGCTGCTCCCGAACTGACTCAAGCACTGGTGGAGCATGAAGTGACGGCTGTGGGCTACGAGACGGTTGAAAAGAACGGCAAGCTGCCGCTGCTGACACCGATGAGTGAGGTGGCGGGAAGAATGGCTGTCCAGATCGGTGCGCATTATCTTGAAAGACATGCAGGGGGAGAAGGAATTCTCCTAGGTGGAGTAACTGGTGTACCTAGTGGAACTGTAACAATCCTCGGTGGTGGAGTGGCAGGAGAGAATGCTGCTCGGATGGCTGTTGGGATGCGTGCAAAGGTAAACATCATCGAACTGAATCCTCAGCGGATGAGAGAACTCATCCAGATGTTCGGAAGCAATGTGCAGACCCTAGCTTCAAATCCAGCCAACATTGAGAAAGCTGTCAGTGAATCTGATCTGGTGATTGGTGCTGTTCTTGTGCCGGGACGAAAAGCACCAAAACTGGTGACAGAAGACATGGTTAAGTCAATGACTAAAGGAGCTGTGATCGTCGATATTGCTATTGATCAGGGGGGTAATTTTGAAACGTTGAGCGAGCCGACAACTCATGATGAACCGGTAGTGGAAAGGCACGGCATTCTCCATTATGGTGTGGCCAACATTCCAGGGGCCGTACCAAAAACGTCGACAGTGGCTCTGACTAATGATACGGTTCCTTATGCTCTGAAGCTTGCGGAACTGGGTGTTGAAGATGCACTGAAACGTGATGCAGGTCTCGCCGCCGGTCTGAACGTATACAAAGGACATGTGGTCAATAAGGCAGTGGCTAAGGATCTCGATTATGAATTCAAAGCTTTTGAAGAGCTGACTAAATAAACTTTACGATTAGGGACAGGAGATGCAGAACAATCTGCATACTCCTGTTTTTTTGAACAGGAATCATAGGGCTGTGAGGAGATAACATCTGAGGCCTACTTAAGTCCGAAACAGGTCGAAGCTTACAATAAATGTCCGAAAAAAAAGCCCAGTCACAGGGTGATGGGCTTTCAGTCAGCTTGTCCAGAAGGTTAGCGGTCTTTCAGCCGACTGCCACCCCGGGGTGTAAAGGAATAGTACTTGAAGCACCATAAGGCACTCAAGCCGATAAGTATATAAACGATACGTGTTCCCCATTCTTCAGCATTGCCGAATAAGGTTTCTACAGCATTGAACCCGAACAAACCGATAAGTAATAGATGAATGCCGCCGATGATAAGTAATGTCAGTGCCGTGCGGTCAATTATTTTCAAAATGAGCTCCTCCTAAATGTTCTTATATTATAATCATACGAAATTTAATGAAAAATGTCGATTGTTTCTCATTGAGCAGGGAATAATTTTAACCTGCCCCTATGAAAAGGTGAAAATGGATAAAAAAAAGAAATTAAAGTGGGCTCATAAACACTCTATGTTATACTGAAAAAGTAAAATCGGAAGTGATGTGTAATCACTTCCAGAAACTTGTGTCCAGTTAAATGGATCAGTCTATCATCATCAGCAGGAGGGGTAAAAAATGGTAAAAAGTGATATCGAAATAGCTCAGTCAACAGATATGTTCCCGATTGGAGACATTGCTCAGAAATTAGGAATCGAAGACAATGCTCTTGAACATTACGGCAAGTATAAAGCGAAAGTGGATTACAGTGCACTACATAATCATGCGGGGAAAAACGGCAAGCTGATCCTGGTGACGGCTATCAATCCGACTCCAGCTGGAGAAGGGAAAACCACGACCTCTGTAGGTCTGGGAGACGCGCTTCAGAAAATTGGCAAGAAAACAGCCATTGCTCTGCGTGAACCCTCGCTTGGACCGGTTTTCGGAATCAAAGGTGGGGCTGCTGGCGGTGGATACGCTCAGGTGATTCCAATGGAAGACATCAACCTTCATTTCACAGGTGATATTCATGCCATAGGGGCTGCCAACAATCTGGTAGCGGCGATGATCGATAATCACATTTATCAGGGAAATGAACTGAATATAGATCCGAGACGCGTGACTTGGAGACGGGCAATGGACATGAATGACCGTCAGCTCCGCTCGATCGTCAGCGGAATCGGCGCTCGAACGAACGGGATGCCAAGAGAAGACGGGTTTGATATTACCGTTGCTTCTGAAATCATGGCTGTGTTGTGTCTGTCCAGTTCAATGGCTGAAATGAAAGATAAACTGAGAAACTGTCTGATCGGTTACACCTTCGATAATGAACCAGTGAAGCTGGGAGAACTTCAAGCTGAAGGAGCGGTATCGGCGCTGCTTAAAGATGCGCTCAAACCGAATTTGGTTCAGACTCTGGAACATACGCCGGTATTCATCCACGGCGGACCATTTGCCAATATCGCTCATGGCTGTAACAGTATGCTGGCCACAAAAATGGCATTGGCTCATGCAGACTATGTCGTAACCGAAGCGGGCTTCGGTGCTGATCTGGGAGCTGAAAAGTTCATCGACATCAAATGCCGCATGGGGAATATCAAACCCGATGCAGTGGTCATTGTTGCTACGATCCGTGCGCTTAAAATGCATGGGGGAGTAAAGAAAACGGATCTGGATCAGGAGAATACGCAGGCTTTGAAAAAAGGCCTACCTAACCTGCTTAAACATATAGAAAATATCCAGGAGACTTTCTCTCTTCCTGCAGTCGTTGCGATCAATGCTTTTCCTGGTGATACTCAAAATGAACTGGATGTGCTGAGGAAAGCTATTGAAGAAACGGGAAGCAAGGTTGTCCAGTCAGATGTCTGGGCCAAAGGCGGAGAAGGCGGAGTAGAACTGGCTGAAGAAGTCGTCCGAATGACCGAAGAAGAGTCTGACCTGAGCTACGCTTATGAACTGAGTGACCCGATTGAAGAAAAAATAGAGAAAATCGTCCAGTCTGTATATGGCGGAAAAGGAACGGAATGGAGCAAAAAAGCTAAGACGATGGCGAAACGTCTGGAAAAACTGGGGTATGGGGATCTGCCGATCTGTATGGCGAAAACACAGTACTCCTTGTCAGATACAGCGACTGCTTTAGGTCGCCCAACAGATTTCAATGTCAACATCAGAGATTTGACTGTGTCTGCAGGGGCGGGATTCATCGTCGTCCTGACAGGAAATATCATGCGTATGCCTGGTCTTCCGAAAGTGCCTTCTGCGGTACATGTGGATGTGGACGAAAACGGCAAAATTTCCGGACTGTTTTAGGAGGCTTAGGAATGAACGAACTGACGATTGAAGGCTATCTGACTGAACTCGGGAAGAAAGAAGGAACACCGGGAGGAGGAAGTGCCGCTGCTTACATTGCTTCAATGAGTGCTGCTCTTGTTCGCATGGTAGCAGATATTCAGAAAGACAAGAAGGCCTATGCTGATTATTCAGAAGAGATTACACAGGCTCTGGAAGCGTCACATGATTTGAGAAAAGCATTTGAACAGCTGGCAAAAGATGATGCAGTTGCTTTTGAGCCTGTTCAGATGGCATACAAGCTGCCCAAAGGTAATGAAGATGAAAAAGAAAGACGCCAGAAAGAAATTCAGAAAGCTATTAGAGGCGCTGCTCAGCCACCTCTTGAGATGCTTGAAAAAAGTCACGACTTGATCGATCTGATCGAGCAGCTGACCCGCATGAAAATGAGAGGGACAATCGTGAATGATCTGATGGTGGCGACATTGTTTATGGGGACAGTACTTGAAACAGCTGTCTTGAATGTCACGATAAATACGAAACTTCTTTCAGATAAAAATGAAAGAAATGAACTTGAGAAGAAAGCAATCGAGCGCCTGTCAACCGGTAAACAGCGAATCAGCCAGCTGCGTCAGACCATCGAATATTTTCTGGAAAAAAATGAGTGGCCGGAATCTATTTAGGGCACAATGGTGAACAGGGCATGGGGAGAAACGTGCTGTCCACCTGTTTATTATCAATCATTAAGGAACTGTCAAATTTTTTATGAAAACTAAAAATTAAAGGTGGTGAAGGCCCACTGACTATACCAATCGGAGCCGCATTTGCCCTTGACAAACACTTGAATGGTTTCAGTTAAGGTCACAAGGGTG
>NZ_BAAGIQ010000088.1:0-7621 GCF_054658175.1 Alkalibacterium sp. s-m-28 | reverse complement strand
CCCTCCTGGAGTACGTGTCTTAGTCGACAACCTAATTGTACCATATGGGGGGGTTCCTTTTTTCTATGTTTTAAAAAAGTTGATTTATCAGGTGTTAAACACGACAAATAATTATGAAATTGGCTCATTTAGCAAAAACTGCAGAAAACTAATTAGCAGACGATTTCTACTTGACGTCGACAGAAGTTCTTCTCACCCAGCCCCGAGTCTTTTTTTATAAAGACTTTCAAAAATATTTGACTTCATAATTAACGCAAGTGATTAACTAAGAAACGTTAGGAAATTGATCAGTAGTCCTAAAACATAGAGGTACAATGAGAGATTGGTATTTTTTGTATCAGATATAGGGTGCATTATCATTTCAAAAATTGAAGAAAATTCAATTTGGAGCACAAGTAAATTCCTTGATAGACTGTAAATAACCTAGGAGGGCAACGAATGGATAGTCGATTATCGGATATCATTACAATTTTAAGTGAAGAAAGAAGAAAAGTTTCAATAAAATCCTTAGCTAATGATTTAAAAGTAAGCGAAAGAACAATATACACAGATATAAAAAAACTGAACAACAATTTGGGAACGCTTAACTATCCCCATATAATAAATGAAAATGGCTTTGTATTACTTTCAGAAGAACTTCCTGACCACATCAATAATGTAAGATTGAAGGTGTCTGCTCAACATCGTTCTTATGACAGACAACTTGAAATGTTGGAATTTATTTTACTTCATAAAAAATCTTTTACAACAGATGATTTGATTGAAAGATTTTATATCTCTAGAAGTACTGTCTTAAAAGACATCTCTTTTTTAAGAAAATGGCTGAAAGTGCATTCTGTTTCGATTACAACCGTACCATTTCAAGGATATATAATTGATGGTGATGAGATAGCCATACGCAACGCTTTGATTAATTTATTGTCTGAAAATGACATTCAAGTTAATACTAATTATCAAATGTATAACAAACTTGAAGAGTTTTTATTAGAAAGTACCTTGAACATGAATGTGGAAATAAGTGATGAATCTTTCGATAAAATTATATTAGCTTTGACAGTTGTTTACTATAGAGTGAAATTAGGATTTAAAATTGAACCTAAAAGTTTTCCGCATATTTTATCGAATGAAGAAAAATATTTTATTAATACTAGAGAAGAGCTCAGTAATATTTTTAATTTAAATATCCTTGAGCCAGAATGCCGATATATTGCAATGAAATTTTCAGAATCATCTATCCTTGGAAACGACCTAAGCCTATCGGAAAAATGGATCACTTTAACACTTATGACAAAATATTTTATCGAAAAAGTAGCCGAAGAATTTGACTTCGATATGTTTATATCAGACCAAATGCTGTTTAAAGGGATTTTGAATCATTTAAGACCAGCTTATAAAAGGGCTAAAATGCACGAATGGATAAAAAATCCTTTATATGATTATGTAACTGAAAGTCATTCAAAGTTGCATAATGTTGTAGTGTCAAATATAAAAAAATTGAAAAGGAATTAGGTGTGATATTCACTCCAAATGAATCGTCGTTTTTCACCCTGTTCTTTGCTTCTTCCTATGAAAGAAATAAGTCAACAATGAATGCAAAACCAAGAATAATAATTGTTTGCCATGTAGGAATGAGTACGTCTGAGACACTCAGGAGTAAAATAGTTACAAATTTTTACGTTGATGTAAAGGGAACGTTTAGTGTCAGAAAAGCAGAAATTTGGCTGGAAAAAAATGAGGTTGATCTGATTATTTCAACAGTAGAGTTTATCCACCAGACAATCCCAAGTATCCATGTCAATCCTTATCTTTCTAAAAATGATAAAAATTTAATTCAGAATGAATTACGACAAGTAACAGTTCCTGTTAATATAGATCAACTAATAAAAACTATAGAAAAAAATGCAGTAATAGAGAACAAGATTGAATTGAAAAAAGATTTAAATAGTTATTTTGGTATTACGAGAGATATAAACGAGAGTAAAGGAGTGTATCAACCAATGTTGCAAGAGGTGCTAAACGAAGATACAGTGAGTGTAAATGTAGAATGCAGTAATAGGAATGAAGCTGTCATAGAGAGTGGGAAACTTCTTGTTAAGGCTGGTTATGCTGAAGAAAGATATATTCAAGCTATGATAGATAACGTTTTAAAGAATGGTACTTATATAGTAATAGCTCCAGGTATTGCTATACCTCATGCAAGACCCGAAGAAGGAGCTAAAGAAATAGGTCTGAGTATAGTTACTCTTAAAGAACCAGTAGTCTTTGGACATCCTACTAATGATCCTGTAAAAATTGTAATTGGTCTATGTGCAGTTGACCATCAAACTCATTTAAAAGCGTTATCTGAATTAGTAGATATTTTAGGTGATTCATTGAAAGTTAAAAAATTGAACAAGGCAGAAAACACAAAAGAAGTTATGGAAATTATTAAGGGAGGAAATTAATATGTTGAAAATAGTGACAATCTGCGGTGCAGGCGTTGGGAGTAGTATGATGTTACGAGTATTTGTTCAGGAGATACTTGATAAACATAATATTGAAGCAGAGGTAGATGCATCAGATATCGGATCAGTAAACCCAGAAAGTTATGATATTTTAATAACAACTTCAGATTTTGCGGAATCTTTAAGGAGCGCAGAGGCAACCGTTATTAGAATTGATAATATGATGGATAAAGCTTATTTAGAAGAACAATTACTAAAAAATATCAATAAATAATATATGAAAGGAGATTTTGAAATGAATTTTATAATGTACCTTATAAATAATGTTTTAAGTCAAGCTGTCTTTATTATAGGCATCGTTGTCATTGCAGGCATGATCGCTCAAAAGAAGAAATGGTATCAAATTCTACCCAGTGCAATTAAAACAATGATTGGATTCACATTAATAAATATAGGTGGGCAAACGTTAGGGGTAGCGCTATTACCTTTACAACCTATGATTACAAAAGTGTTTGGGATGGAAATGTTGTCAACCGATATAGGCGCAGCCCAAGCAGAAAGTTTATCAGATATTGGTACAGAAATGGCTTTGATTTTCGCTTTCGGATTTCTAGCGAACTTACTTATCGCTAGATTTACTAAATTTAAGTATGTTCACTTATCAGCACATGTATCATTTTTCTTCGCAGGACTTATAGCTGCGTTACTTAAATTTAACACTGATCTAAGTTTTCTTATGCTAGTAATAGTAGGCTCTGTTCTATTAGGACTTTACATGACATTTTCTTGTGCATCTGTAGCCATATTCACAGGAGAAGTTAAAGGAGCAGAAGGATTTACTTTAGCACATTCTAGTTCTTCAGGATTAGTTATAGCATCTTTACTTGCAAAAGTATTTGGAAATAAGGATAAAGATTTAGAAACAATGAAAGTACCAAAGAAGTTTCAATTTTTGAGAGAAATGACGATTTCATTAACTATTGTAATGACTCTACTATTCTTTACAGTTGCACTGTTTGCAGGGCCAAGCTGGGTAGCTGAAAATGTTAGTGGCGGACAAGATATATTTGTTTATTCACTATTACGTGGTATTGAATTCGGTATGTGGATCACTGTTATTATTACAGGTGTAAGGATGATGCTATCGGAAATCATACCTGCATTTCATGGATTTGCAAATAAGATCATTCCAAACTCAGTTCCAGGTTTAGATGTTCCATTACTGTTTCCACATTATCCAACTTCGGTTATTGTAGGGTTCCTAATGAGTTTGACAGCTGGGGTTTTAGGTATGTGGGTATTGGGACTATTTGACTATCCAATTGTTGTTTTCCCAGCTTTAATTCCAACTTTCTTCACGGGAGCAGCGACTGCTATATTTGGAAATGCGCATGGCGGTAGACGTGGCGCAATAATTGGATCATTCATTAATGGATTGATCTTGATTTTTGGGCAAGCCTTTTTGTTACCGATGGTGGGTTCATACGAACCTATTATGCGAATATTAAGTGAGACTGATTACACCCTCTATGGTCCTTTATTAGGAGGACTATTAAAGCTAATAGGAGGTAACTAATGAGAAATATAATGTTTTATGTGACTTTGAATTATCCAGATGAGAAAAAGTTCTTTGAAATATTGGATTTACTAAAGACTTACAAATTTAAGTATATCGAAATAGGTATTCCTGTAACAAATCCATTTATGGATGGACCCTTAGTCAGAAAAACTCACGAAGAGGTTTTAGCTAATGGCTTAACACCTAAAGATATAAATGAAACATTAAAAAAAGTAAAAAACAAGTATGATTTTGAAGTGATAATCATGACGTATTATGAGGGGTTAAATAACTATGGTCTAGCTGATTTTAATGACTTATATTCCGGTATATTGTGCGTAGATAAATATATGACAAAAAATGATATAGATAAACCTGTTCAAATTTATCCACCCAATATAGAAGATAATATAAGATCAGAGAAGATTCAAAATAATGAAGCTTTAGCATATATCATTTCGGGGGAAGGGAAAACAGGAACTTTTAACGAAGTTCCTGATGAATACATTGATAATTTAAAATTTCTAAAAGCAAATAGTAGAATACCAGTATATGTTGGTTTTGGTATTAAACAGAGAAATGATATTATAAAAGTATTAAATTCGGGTGCTGATGGAGTTATAATAGGGACATCGTTTTTAAAACATTATATTGATAACGGAATTCATGGTCTTAAAGAATATATAGATTCGTTAATATAGAACAAGATAGTGATTAACTAATTTTTTAAAGACTTGAATTGTAAAATTAAGCTAGAAAAATAGAAAACCATTTGTGGTACACTCTCACCAAGTTCCAACCACGAAAATTAGAGGAGTGACCACAAATGGCCTACACACATCTTACCATGAAAGAACTTAGCTGGATAGAAACTTATTTTGATAGTATGTGTAAAGTTAATCTCGGAAATTTATTCTAGAAATCTGAAACGCTGTTTTTATTTTTTCTCTTTCTCAATCGCTTTATCGCTCTTTGAGCTCCCAAAACGATTGAGAAAGAGGGTTCTAACTAAACATTTTTTGCAATTGTCCTATAGGACTTGATGAAGTGGGTATTGCGGAGGTTTTTTACCACCTGGTACATTTCCGATGCAATAATCATTTTATTCGCTCCGGTAGATATTTCCAATAACGTGAGTATTCCATTGAACGGAGTTTTTTACGCCAGTCCAATAAAATGGATACCCAGTCAATCGGTCAATTTTTAAACATATAAGGGCGATCACCTTCAGCTATTATGTCACCAGAACCACTGTAGAATGTATAAGTTTCAGCCGTTAAAACAGCATATATCTTAGTGTGATTTCGTGCCTTAGGCACGTGAATGAGGGTTTGATCAAGTTTGATTTCGTTATACTTGTTTGCTTTGCATTCGATCTCTTTAAAGACGGGATAAGGCAAATCCGGAAGAGCCAGTAGTTCAGTTTTTTCTTCTTCCCATAATTCAATGATGGAGACATTTTTTTCATAATGATTTCGATCTCTATCTTCAATTAGCTGTGTCCTCAGTTTCTCATTCAAAGAAGAAAAATCTTTCATTGACGGGCTTGTAGGGAAAAAGTTGTAGCGTATATAACCAACTTTGTTTTCAACACTTCCTTTTTCATCTCCGCTGCGTGGATTACATACTTGCGTGTTGAAACGGTAATGAGTGGCGAAGCGGAGATAAGCCTCGGTTAATACAGCAGGTTTGTATTTGGATTTTCTCTCCGTGACGGCAGTGGACATATTATCGATTCGAATGACTTTTGGCACACCTCCGATTTGATGAAACAATTGAGTCATGCCTTCAAATAAACATTCCTGATTCTCTGCAGGTAACGCAACAGCAAAACCCACATTACTAAACGGGAAGGTCATGACCAATGCTTTTACATCTTTAAATGATCCTTCATGTTCGACTTCCATCGTTCCAAAGTCTAGCTGTGCATCTGCTGGGGGATGTTCCAGACGTTCAAATCCTTTATCTATAGCACCCTTATCATTGTGAGTAGAGCGCCAGTCTTGAACAAATCCACAGACAGTCCGATAGGACCCAGGGAAATCTAATTCTTGCAATTCACGGTGATAAGCTACGTTTGTACGTCGTTTTTTCTTCGGTAACTTGGCATCTTCGGCGAGCCATAACGTTAAAATATCTCCCCATTTTTCATCATACACCATGCCTGTTTTCTCTATTTTTTTCTTCTTTGGGAAATTATTGCCATCGGCGTATTTTTTAGCTGTGCGCCAATTCACTCCAAGTTCTTTTCGTATGTGATCAATCGATTTATCGTGATTGTTTCTTAAATTTTTGATAGTATTAATATCAGTCATTGCGAGCATACCTTTCATACCTCCAGTTAAAGTGTAGGAACTCTAACTTTAGAGGATTTTCAGGTGCCTCGCAATGGCTTTTTATATTGCCTTTTGCCATCTGTGTAAAGAACAGTTATAAAATGTAGGAAAATGACAATGTAAAATTGTTGGTTTTCCTACATTTTTTATATACTCTTCTTATCCCCTATAGAATTGGAGTGGAATAGGAATGAGAAGAGATATCAGAGAAGGAGTGAAAAAACATATGATTGATGGCATAAAGCCCAATTATACTGCGCTAGCGGAACAATACGGATGTGACTATCGTACGGTTAAAGCAGCGTATGAAGAAGCGTTACAAGGTAATAAACCTAAAACAAGGAGGACATATCCGAGTAAATTAGATTCATTCAAACAAATCATAGATACTAAGTTAGAAGATCAATGTACCGCTAAAAGTATCTTCAAATTCATACAAAAGAAAGGGTTCGATGGGAGTTACAGTCTTGTTAGAGACTATTGCCGTGGAGTGAAAAAAGAACGGATACAGAAAGCAACTGTACGCGTCGAATATACGCCTGGTCTTTCAGTACAAATCGATTGGAAAGAAGAAATGCGACTGATAAGCAGTCAGGGAGAAGTCTTCCGCTTTAATATTTTTCTTTATATATTGTCCTACTCAAAGAAGAAATTTATTACGCTTACCTTTGATCGTAAACAAGATAAATTGTTTGAGTGCATGAATGATGGGTATTGCGGACGTTTTTTACCACCTTTGCGGTCTTTTGTACCAGTGATTGCGATCGAATGTACCAGTTCTTGCGGAACAGTTTACCAGTTACGTTAAAACCTCATGAAACCAAGGGTTTCCCTATAGTTTCATGAGGTTCATCTGTGAGATTAGTATTTTATGACGCTTCAGTATGTTTAAAACTCAATTTTTCTCTCATTGATCGATTACCATCGAGCTGAATATCATAAGCATTATGAATGATACGCTCCATAATGGCTTCTGCTACGGTCCCATTACCTAAATTCTCATACCACCCACTCGTGTTCAACTGAGAACAGTAAATATTCGATTTATGGGCTTCATGCCGTGCATTGATAATCTCAAGAAGAACAGTAGCTTCATCATTTTCTAAAGGATAGAGTAGCTGTAGAAAAGCATTCTATACCGATAAAAAAGAGGCGAAAAAAGGCAATGTGATCCAGCAGACGTGAATACACTGCTGGATCACATTGCTTTTTTTCTTGTCAAATGTCTCCAGCAAAGGTAAAATAAGGAAACGTATACAAATCTGACAGAAAGAAAGAGAGAA
>NZ_BAAGIQ010000087.1:0-7649 GCF_054658175.1 Alkalibacterium sp. s-m-28 | reverse complement strand
CATTTTTGTTTTATACTTATCCATGCTGTAAGTCCTTTGTTTTGGTCTTGGATAAGTCATCCAACCCCATTATAAAGGACTTTTTTATGTCATGAAACAGTTAAATTTTTAATGCAACACTAGTGGTCGAACATATAAAAAAACCCAAAACAAGACATCTGTCCAGTTCTGGGTTACTTTCTTCAGTTTGTTAATCATCACTGATATTTTCCGAATATTCTTGGCTGACTTCAATACGCACTGATGAGCGACGAATCATCAAATGAGCTCTTTGCAGATACGGTTCTTTTGGTTTTTCTGCCAGAGCAGCTTCTGCTTTTTGACGATCTTGTTCAGCACGCTCTAAATCAATTTCTTCTGGTGGCTGAGCGATTGTTGTGAAAATATTAATATTATCATCGTTAACCTCAGCAATTCCACTAAAAACGGCAAGTTTTCTTTCGACATCATTATTAATGAAGCGAAGGATTCCGTCTCCTAAAACAGTAGAAATACGTTCATGTCCTGGAAGAACACCAATATTTCCATCCAGCACCCGCATGATAACCATATCAGCTTCTTCTTCAAATTTGACTCCACGAGGTGTTGTAATAGTTAAATTAAGTTTCTTTTTATTATTTAATTCATCCATTTTTAATCACCTTGGTCATTCTTATACTTTTGAACAACGTCATCTATGGAACCAGCATTTAAGAAATACCCTTCTGGAATACCATCATGTACTCCGTCAAGAATTTCCTTAAATCCTTGAACTGTCTCCTTAATCGTTACATGTTTACCTGGAACAGTTGTGAATTTCTCTGCTACATAGAAAGGTTGAGATAAGAAACGCTGAACCTTTCTTGCTCGGTTAACGGCTAGTTTATCCTCTTCAGATAACTCGTCCATTCCTAATATTGCTACAATATCCTGTAAATCTTTGTAACGCTGAAGAATATTTTGGACACGATGGGCAACTTGGTAATGCTCTTTTCCAACGATATCTTCTTCTAAAATACGTGAAGAAGATTCTAATGGATCAATCGCTGGGTAAATGCCTTGTTCCACAACGGAACGAGATAAAATAGTTACTGCGTCCAAGTGGACAAAAGTCGTCGCTGTTGCTGGGTCTGTAAAGTCATCTGCCGGCACATAAATGGCTTGTACAGATGTAATCGATCCGGATTGAGTGGATGTGATTCTTTCCTGCAATGCACCGATTTCTGTTGCTAAAGTGGGTTGATAGCCTACTGCACTGGGTGTACGTCCGAGTAAAGCCGATACTTCTGATCCAGCTTGTACAAATCGGAAAATATTGTCTACGAATAATAGAACATCTTGCTTCTCTTCATCTCGAAAATATTCCGACATTGTGAGCCCTGTTAGAGCCACACGCATACGGACTCCTGGCGGTTCGTTCATTTGACCGAATACTAAAGAGGTATTGTCAATAACACCCGAATCTTTCATATCGTAGTATAAGTCATTCCCTTCACGGGTACGCTCCCCTACTCCGACAAAGACAGATCGGCCGCCATGTTCTTGTGCGATACTGTTAATCAGTTCCATAATGAGAACTGTCTTCCCAACACCGGCACCGCCGAAGAGACCAATTTTACCTCCTTTTGAGAAGGGACATAATAAATCGATCGCTTTAATTCCTGTTTCTAACATCTCAGGTTCCGCTTTTTGGTCTTTAAGAGCTGGAGCATCTCTATGAATGGACCATTTCTCTTCGGATTCTATTTCAGGACCGTTATCGATTGGCTCTCCTAATACGTTAACCATTCGTCCTAAGACTTCTTGTCCTACAGGAACGGAAATAGAAGCACCTGTATCAATAGCTTCCATTCCACGAGTCAAGCCATCAGTCGGATGCATGGATACACAGCGCACTCTATTGTCTCCAAGGTGCTGCATGACTTCTAAGACGATTGTATCCTCTTTATAGTCGACCTCGATGGCATTGTATAAAGCGGGTAAGTCATCATCAAATTGAAGATCGACAACAGACCCGATGATTTGAATAATGTTTCCTTTGTTTTTAATAGTCATCCGTACCTCCTTTTTTCATACTTTCTGCACTTCCTACTATTTCACTTAATTCTTGCGTAATTTCAGCTTGACGTTTTCTGTTATAGACACGATTTAGATCCTCGACCAAGTCATTTGCATTTTTACCTGCCGCATCCATGCTGACCATACGAGCCGCTTGTTCACTGGTATGGGCTTCTGAAAAGGCACGGAATAAACTCATATGCAGATACAATGGCACGACATGGTCTATGAAGTTATCTGTCCCTGGTTCGAATTTAATATCAGTAATATAATTCTCATCACTTTCATCCATTTCAACAGGTAACAGTTTTTCTATCTTTGGTTCAAGTGTTAAGACGTTCTCAAAATGAGTATAAACGAGATAGACTTCTTCTATGTCAACCTCGTCTGATAAAAAGACATCATGTATATTCTGAGCCATGTTCTCAGTACCATAAAATACATTATCGTCCGAGATATCATAAACTGAACGTATAATATCTTTTCCTTCTCTTTTAAAGAAGTCTATACCCTTCGTTCCAACGACGATTAATTTTTCATTTTTACCTTTATTCATGTGTTTCAAAGCTTTGGATAAAATGTTTGAGTTATAACTTCCAGATAAACCTCTGTCACTTGTTAAAACAACATAAAGAGTGTTCTTTGTATCTGTTCTTTCTTTAAAGAACTTATGCTCAGCATTCTCCATTTGTTTGCCTAACTCAGTGACGATACGTTTCAAATTAAGGTAAATCGGACGGATACCATCTAAGGATTCTCTCGCTCTGATTAATTTTGTGGATGCGACCATATCCATGGCCTTAATAATTTGTTCCACAGAACTAACGTTGGCAATTCGTTTTTTTATATCTCTTGTAGAACTCAGATCTATCCCTCCCTAGCTGTAATCGTGTTGGTTTTTAACGTCTTTAATTAAACTATCTATTTGATCGGCTAATTCGTCTGTCAAGACTCCTGTTTCTTTCAATTCTTTTTTAATTTCAGGAGCCACATTGCTGATATGTGAAAGTAAATCTCTTTGGAATTTTCTAATATGTCTCATATCAATATCTGTTAAATGCTTTTGACTTAAAGCATAAAAAACCAGAACCTGATCTTCTATCGCCATAGGTCTATACTGAGACTGTTTGAGTACTTCCATAATACGTTCACCATGATTCAACCGTTCGAGCGTGTCTGGATTCAAATCAGATCCGAATTGAGAAAAAGCAGCCAGTTCTTTATACTGGGCAAATTCTATACGGAGAGGTCCGGCTATTTGTTTAATAGCAGGGATTTGAGCGGCTCCTCCTACACGGGATACGGACAAACCAGGGTTAATGGCTGGACGTACGCCACTATTAAATAAATCTGATTCTAAATAAATTTGTCCATCGGTAATGGAAATAATATTTGTCGGAATATAAGCTGAGATATCCCCTTCTTGGGTTTCAACTATTGGAAGAGCTGTTAAAGTTCCTCCACCGTACTCTTCACTCATTGAAGCAGCACGTTCCAATAAACGCGAGTGCAAATAAAATACGTCTCCAGGATACGCTTCACGCCCTGGTGGACGTCCTAATAGCAAGCTTATGGCTCTGTATGATACAGCGTGTTTAGATAAGTCATCATATACGACTAACACGTCTTTCCCTTGATTCATCCATTCTTCCGCTATCGCAGTTCCTGCGTAAGGTGTAATGTATTGTAAAGGTGCTGAATCACTTGCTGACGAGAAGACAACAGTCGTGTAGTCCATTGCGCCTGTTTCTTCTAACACACTGATAATGCGTGCCACTGTTGAAGCTTTTTGGCCAATAGCGACATAGACACAGTGCACATCCGTCTCTTTTTGGTTGATAATCGTATCAATTCCAATGGCCGACTTACCCGTTTCTCTATCACCAATAATTAACTCTCGCTGCCCTTTTCCAATGGGAACCAAAGCATCAATCGCTTTTATTCCAGTTTGTAAAGGCTGGTCAACCTCTCGACGCATAATGACACTTGGCGCTTGACTTTCAATCGGGCGATAATGATTTGCCGAAATAGGTCCTTTATCGTCAATTGGCTCACCTAAGGAGTTAACAACTCTCCCTAAGAGCCCATCACCAACGGGTACCTCTGTCATTCTTCCTGTTAAAGTGACTGGGTCTCCTTCTTTAATACCTGAATCTGATCCCATAACAACGACACCTATACTGTCTTCGTCTAGGTTTAATGCCATCCCTTGAGTTCCATCAGAAAATTCTAAGAGTTCACCACTCATGGCATTTTCTAATCCATGGACACGAGCTATACCATCACCTACTCGTATAACTGTTCCGGCTTCTGTAAAAGTATTTTCTGAAGCATAATTTTCTATCTGTTTTTTTATGACTTTACTTATTTCAGCTGGATTAACTGACATGGGCGACCCCCTCTCTTTTCAGTTTTTCTTTCATTTTAATGAGTTGTGTTCGGACAGTCCCGTCAAAAACGAACCCATCTATCAATATATAAAATCCACCAATCACATCAGGATCTACTTTCAAATGAAACTCTATGTCCATCTGTGTTTTTTTAGTGAGTAACTCTCTAATAGCCTCCACTTGTTTTTCAGTTAACTCTTTAGCTGAAACGACTGTGGCTTCTGTTTGATTTAACTGTCTTTTTATACGTGTAATTAATTCTGTTAAAGTTGGAATGATTAAGCCTTCTCTATTTTTATCAATCATTAAATGTAAAAAGTTTAATAAAAATGATTCAATGTGTTCAGAAAAAGTTGATTCAAATAATTGGTGTTTTTCTGAATCAGAGACATGAGGATGAAGCAAAAAAAATTGAACCTCTTCTTCATTTAAGGCATTGTTCACTAAAGTTGCTTCTCGTAATGTCTTTTTTATATTGTCATTTTCAATTGACAAATCATAGAGTGCTTGTGCGTAACGTTCTCTTAACTTTGCCATTTGGATTCCTCCAAATCAGTCAAAGCCTCTTCAAAAAGCTTTATATGGTCTTCTTCGTTAATAGAAGAAGCAACATATTTTTCAGCCATTAAAGCAGCCGTCTCAATAATATAAAGACGTGATTCATCCTGTATACGTTTTTTCTCGGCTTCCATACTCTTTTGCATGCGTGCTCTGGTTTCTTCAGCTTCTAATTTAGTTTCTTGGCGGATGAGGTCACTCTCTTCCTGAGCTTGAGCACGTGCTTCTTCTAGTATAGTAAGACGTTCTTTATTTATATTTTCAATTTTTTCTTCATATTCATCTATTAAATTTTTAGCTGTCAACATCGTGGCATCGGAGTCATCCAATTTCTCCTGAATGCTTTCTGTACGCTTTTGCATAAACTCTTTAACAGGATTGTATAAAATGGCTCCTAATATCACTGCCAATAAAATCCCGTTAAATAACTGAATGCCGATATCCATCAAGGTCTGTCCATCCAAACCAAAGACACGTCCTTCGGGGAGAGCTTGAGCTAAAAACCACATCTCATTTTGCAAGTAAACGACCCCTTTCTTATTAGACAGTTGTCTTGTTTCATTTTATTAGAGTAAGTTGACAAAAATTTCTACTAATGGATTGGCAAATAGCATAATGATGGCAATTAAGAGTCCGTAAATACCGGAAGTCTCTGCCATGGCTAGACCGACAAACATCGCACTTCTGATGTCATCACTTGCCTCTGGTTGTCTTGCGATTCCTTCAATGGCTGTTGAAACCACTTTCGACTGCCCAAATGTTGTAAATAGTCCGTTGAGTAATGCGATTGCAGCGGCAATATGCGCTGCGCTAATAATAGTTCCTAAAGTTTCCATATACATCCTCCATAAATTTTCTATAATTTTTTTACATAAATTAAGTCTTGCAATGAATTTTAATCTGCTGCGCCTTTAATATACATCATACTTAATATCACGAATATATAAGTCTGCAAAGCACCGATAATGACATCGAAAAATGCAGATAGAGCAGCTGGGATACCTATTTGAACAAGAAATGGTGTTAAACCATAATAAAGGGTCAGAATAATTGTACCTGACAATACGTTACCAAACAGTCGGAAACTGAGTGAAACAGGTTTAGCAAGTTCTCCAATTATGTTGAGTGGAAAAAAGATAAAGTGTGGTTCAAAAAAAGTTTTAAGGTAGTCCCCTTTATTATGTTTGAAACCTAAAATGAGCATGAGTAGAAAACTTGCAAAAGCAAGTGCGAAGGTCGTCGCAAAATCTGCAGTTGGTGCTCTTAACCCAAATGGACTAAGTAAGCTGGCAGATAAAACAAATACAAAGACCATGAAAAACCAACTACCGATGTAAGATAGTTTTGACCCCATGGTGTTAACGACGAAGGTATCAAACATTTCAACAATTGTCTCAATGATATTTTGGACACCTGTTGGAACAACTTTAAAGGACTTTAATTTTATTCGAGCAAGAATAGCTAAAACAATAAGAATACCCATAATAATCCATGTATTGACGATTGTTTCTGTAATTAAAATCTCAAATCCAAATATTTCTAGTATAGCTATATTGTTTATATCTAACATTGTTAATTGATCACCACCTTCATTCAATCTTAGTTTGAGTTATCCATTCATGACTGATTTAGTACTGTATGCGGCTAATTGATAAGATAATATACCGACAACTACTCCCCATAAATTAATACTGTCTACAAGAGCGCCGATAAGCAGAACAGCTCCAGAAATAAACAATCTTATTAAATGTTGAAGACTGACATATTTCCCTGCGTCTTTTTTATCCATTTTCATAGAAGTATTAACTGTCCGTTCTAGTAGAATGACTTTTAAAATACTCGTTATAGAACCTATTAAAATACCTAGTAAAAATGGAACAAATTCCATAGAACGGTAATATAAAAAAGCAAGCACTAAAGTAGCTACCGAGATGATACCAATCGAATAAATCATTTTTTTTGCTATTTTTGATAAAGTCACTTTATTCCCTCTTCACTATTTTGTTGGCATATCAAATAAGTATTTAATGGCCGCTCCGACACCAAGTAAGGAAAAGACTAATAGTAACCAAGGTGACGAGCCAAGTCTATTGTCTAAAAAACGACCTAATAATACCCCTATTAATATGGAAGCAGCTATCATAACTCCTATATGGGAGAAATTAGCTAATGCTCGTAAGGTCTCACTGTTTTTTTCTTTCTTTTTATTATCTGCTTTCTTGTTCAAAAAACCCTCCCCCAAGACATCCTTTTTTTCTCTTACTAAAAGTGCGTCAATATATAGTGTAACAATATTTGTGCTTTATCGCAATGTATTGTTACAAAAATCACTATGTTTTTTTATTTTTAATTGCATGTAAAGTACGTTTTATTTCCTTATTTGACGCTCACTTTTTAAGTTTAACATTAAAAGTTTATGTTTTTAATATTTTTCTTAGACTATTTTGTGGTTTTTGAAAATAACTTTGCTGTATTTTTCAGTCCTCTATTATATATAATACCAGTGTTACCTGAGAAAATCAGGTCATCACTATTACCACTAGTGTTGCATTAAAAATTTAACTGTTTCATGATATAAAAAAGTCCTTTATAATGGGGTTGGATGACTTATCCAAGACCAAAACAAAGGACTTACAGCATGGATAAGTATAAAACAAAAATGAC
>NZ_BAAGIQ010000086.1:0-7708 GCF_054658175.1 Alkalibacterium sp. s-m-28 | reverse complement strand
GAACTCCGAAGAAAAGGAGGATGTACTTCTACATCTTCAGAAAAAATACAAAAGAACAATGAAGACCATCTAAAACCGACGGTTTTCATTGTTCTTTTTGTTTGTTAAGAGCTGGTTTTTTCCCAGCCCCTTTTATTTTGCCTGACAAAAATCCACTCCTGACCATTATTCTCCCGTGATTCTTAGTAGTCTGGCTGCTCATTACGAGGTGTAACGAAAGTTTTTACAAAAAAGGTGGTTGACATCATCTGCGGAACATGGTTAAATGTAAAACGTAACGGTTACGATTTACTTATATAGGAGGAATAATTGTGTTGAATAAATGGATCAAACTTTCTGGAGTTGCTTTAATGAGTTTATACTTAGCTGCCTGTGATACAGCAGAAGATGAAGGTGTAGAAGATAACACGACAGATATGGCTGAAGAAGAAGGAACTGAAGAAGAAACAGGTGACGAAGCTGCACTAGAAGAAGACAGCGATAAAGATACAGAAGCGGACGACACTGCTGTTCTTGATGAAGAGGCCGAAGAAGAACATGATGAAGCTGATGCAGATGTCGCAGAGCTGATCACGATCGAAGGAGTGGCGGAACATTACCACACTGGAGAACTAGTTGAACTGACGGCTGTCATGTCAGAAGAGACAGATTACGATGACTGGCACTGGTACAGCCGGGAAGATGATGCTGATGAATGGGAAATCATTTCCGGCCAGCATACTCAAGACCTGTTTATGGAAGCACCTGAAGCAACAGTAAACGTTAGGGCTGTTCTTTACGATGATGCACACGCACCATATGCACAATCTGAAGCTGTTGAGATTGAAGTGGACAATCATTAAAAAGAAAATGTGGGCAGCTGATATAGTTGGCTGCCTTCTCTTATGAAATTATAATTTGACAGAGTATCTATTCTCATGATACTTTATTTACCGTAATGATTACGATTTACAACCATAAGGAGTTAACGATGATTAATAAAAAAATGTATGGGCTGCTGCCTCTTATTCTCGCAATTCTTGGTTTAAGTGCATGTACGCCAGAAAATTCTGAACAAACATCAGATGATAACTTATCAATTGTCACTTCTTTTTATCCTGTGTATGAATTTACTCAGCAGGTGGCTGGTGAGCATGCAGATATTTCTCTCATGGTAGGTGGAGGAGCAGATCCACACAGTTATGAACCAAGTGCTCGGGATATTGCAGGAATCAATAATGCAGATCTGTTCATCTATACAAGTGAGGAAATGGAGTTCTGGGTACCCAGCCTGCTGAATTCAATTGAGAATGAAGAACTGAAAGTTGTCCGAACAGCTGACGGTCTGGGAACGGAAAGGCATTATGACTCACCGGCGTCAAGTGGAAATGAAACAGACTTTTCAGCTGAACCAGTGGCAAATCTTCCTGAGGATGTTCAGATCATTGGTCTGGCAGGCCACTATCATAGTGGTGATACCGTCACTTTAATGGCTCAATATGAACAGGCAGAAGACTGGCAATGGTATGTCATGGAAAAAGAAGGCCAATGGGAACAGGTCGATAACCTGACATCTGACCGGTTCGAATACCAGATTGAAAGAGAAGATATTCTGGTACAGGCTGTAGCAACTGATGGTGATGGAAATGAACTCGCACAATCAGAAGTGGCTCATGTACACATTGATGATCATGAAGAAGAAGATCCTCATATCTGGCTTGATCCTGTCCTTGCACAAGATCAGGTCCTGCTTATCATGGAAGCACTGATTGAAGCAGATCCGGTGAATGCAGAGAGCTATCAGGAAAACGCAGGCCAGTTCATAAATGAATTGTCTGCACTTCATGAAGATTATCTGGAAGCTTTCGAGGGTGCGGAAAATAGAACCTTTATTGTTCAGCATCAGGCTTTCGGCTATATTGCAGCCAGGTATGATCTGGATCAGATAGCAATCGGCGGGCTTTCTACAGAAGTGGAGCCAAGTCCTTCAAGAATAGCTGAAATCAACCAGCTGGTGAATGAATACGACGTGCCGGTCATTTACTATCAGCAGGGTGCCAATTCGGCGATTGCCCAGACAGTAGCCAATGAGACTGGAACAGAAACAGCCGTTCTGCATGATCTGGAAACTTTGTCAGAAGAACTGCAAGCTGAAGGTCTTGGATATATAGAAGCAATGAGAGAAAATCTCGAAGCACTGAAACAGTCCATCAACTAAATCAATTAACGAGGTGTGCGCAGTTTAAAACGGCACACCTCGTCTTCTGTTTAACAGATTCAGCTGAAAAATGCTGGATAAAATGCTATACTTAAGAGCGAATCTATCTAAGAAAGGTCGATAATTTATGCAATATATTACAGTCGATGACCTTGCTTTCCATTATGAAGATGAACCCGTCCTGGAAAATATCTCTTTTGAGGTGAACTCCGGTGATTTTGTCATGCTGACTGGTGAAAACGGGGCAGCAAAAACAACTTTATTACGGAATATCCTGGGACTTCTTAAACCGTCGAAAGGAAACGTCACTCTGTCCAGAACAAATAGATGGAATGAAAAACTCGTTGTAGGCTATGTTCCTCAGCAGGTTTCTTCATTTAACGCAGGCTTTCCAAGTACTGTTCTGGAACTCGTTCAGTCAGGGAGATACCCTAGAGGACGCTGGTTCAAAAAACTGGATAAAGAAGATAAGGAACATGTCAGACGATCTCTTGAATCCGTTGGTATGTGGGATATGCGTCACAAGAAAATAGGTGAACTGTCCGGGGGTCAGAAGCAGCGTATTTCGATTGCCCGAGTATTTGCAACGGACCCTGATCTCTTTGTCCTGGATGAACCGACCACAGGTATGGACAGCCATTCCCGTGAAGAATTTTATCGCTTACTTAAGCATAACAGTCAGGATCATGGAAAAGGCATACTGATGGTGACGCATGATCATGAAGAGCTGCGTCAATATGCGAATAAACATATCGAACTGATACGGAAGGAGGATTCTCCTTGGAGATGTTTTTCTATGGATTCATGCAAAGAGCCTTCCAGGCATCATTCCTCATCTCACTGATTGCACCAGTTTTGGGGCTTTTTCTGATTTTGAGAAGACAGTCTCTGATGGCGGATACCCTCTCGCATGTATCGCTTGCCGGGGTGGCACTTGGGATGCTGTTAGGTACTGACCCGACCTGGACAAATATTATAGTCGTGATAGGCGTAGCCATCTTACTGGAGTATCTTCGAATGATATACCGGACATATTCTGAAATATCAGTAGCAATGCTGATGTCCGGAGGGATGGCAGTCGCTCTGGTTCTTCTAGGTCTGAACGAAGGCGGTGCATCACTGAATATCAACCAGTTTCTGTTCGGATCCATCGTTACGATAAGCCAGCAGCAGATCTGGCTTCTGCTTGGCTTGACCCTGTCGATCGGGAGCTTATACATTATTTTCAGAAAACCGATGTATATTCTGACGTTCGATGAAGATACGGCATTTACAGCTGGCCTTCCGATTAAGCGTATGTCGATTCTGTTCAACGTACTGACTGGTGTGACGATAGCAGTCATCATGCCAATTGTAGGCGCCTTACTAGTGACGGCGATTATTATTCTCCCAGCTGCAATTTCCATGCGGTTAAGCAAGAGTTTTAATGGCGTTATCCTTATCGGCATAGTCATTGCAGTTATCGGAATGCTGAGCGGTCTCACTGCTTCGTATCAATACGGCACACCGCCAGGAGCATCGATCACCCTGATATTTATTTTCATTTTTGGGTTGACCACTGCTATAAAGAAACTATTCTCGGCCTCCCAGTATGAACGACTGACCCGTCGCAGAAATATAACTGGCGATACAGATTAATTTGCAAGATAAAAAAGGGACCCTCAACCAAGGACAGGTGATTTTTCCTTGATTGAGGGTCTTTGTGAGAAGGAATAAATGTGGTAAGTTACTGAACAAGCTTTTTATAGATGTCAGCATAGAGGGATGCCTATCGATGGCATCCCTTTTTGATTTCTGAGACAATGAAAAATATTCTTTTCTTATGGAGCCAATCTCTGGTAAAATAGAGAGTAAGGTTAAAATAGAATGATAAATAGTCAAATCAAATAAGGTTGAGGTGAAGGCTAAATGAAGAAAGTATTGGTTGCCAACAGGGGCGAGATTGCTATCCGAATATTTAGAGCCCTGCATGAATTAAGGATTTCAACGGTTGCTATATACGCTCAGGAGGACGAAGCGAGCGTTCACCGGTTTAAAGCAGATGAAGCTTATCTGGTGGGAGAAGGAAAGAAGCCCATCGATGCATACTTAGACATTGAAAGCATTATTGCTATTGCTAAAGATTCGGGTGCTGAAGCGATCCATCCTGGATACGGGTTCTTATCTGAAAATCTGGGCTTTGCAGAACGCTGTGAAGAGGAAGGGATCATTTTCATCGGACCGGAAACGCGTCATCTGGATGTGTTTGGAGATAAACTGAAAGCTAAGGAAGTAGCCAAAGAAGCAGGTATTCCTACTATTCCAGGAACAGACGGGCCGGTCGACAGTGTTGAAGAGGTCAAGGCATTCGGACGCACATTCGGATATCCGATCATGATGAAAGCCGCTTTAGGTGGCGGTGGACGCGGTATGCGTGTAGCTCATAACGAAGCCGAAGCTGAAGAAGGATTCGAGCGGGCAAGGAGTGAAGCGAAAGCGGCGTTTGGCCGTGACGATATTTACGTCGAACGCTATATTTCCAACCCCAAGCATATCGAAGTTCAAATCCTTGGGGACAGTCATGGGAATATCGTCCACCTGTATGAACGAGACTGTTCTGTTCAAAGACGTCACCAGAAAGTAGTCGAAGTAGCTCCATGTGTAGACCTGTCTCCTTCAGTGAGAGAAGAACTGTGCCAAACAGCGGTCAAACTCATGAAGCATGTCGACTATGTCAACGCAGGGACAGTAGAGTTTCTGCTTGAAAACGACGAATTTTTCTTTATTGAAGTAAACCCCCGTGTACAAGTTGAGCATACGATCACTGAAATGGTGACCGGAATCGATATCGTTCAGAGCCAGATTCTGATCGCTCAAGGAAAAAATCTGTTTGAAGAAGTCGGACTGCCTCATCAGGAAGATATCCGACTGAACGGTGCAGCTATTCAGTGCCGGATCACAACTGAAGATCCAGTAAATAATTTCCTTCCTGATACTGGAAAAATCAATACGTACCGCTCACCGGGTGGGTTTGGTATCCGACTGGATGCAGGGAATGGCTTCCAGGGGTCAGTCGTTACTCCATTTTTCGATTCACTTTTAGTTAAACTGTCTGCTCAGGCGATGGACTATGAAAAAACTGTTCAGAAAATGACACGGTCTCTGATCGAATTCAGAATTCGAGGCGTAAAAACTAATATTCCCTTCCTGATCAACGTACTCAAGCACCCTGAGTTTTCTTCAGGGAAAGCGACGACACGATTTATTGATGAAACACCGGAACTTTTCGAGTATTCAAAGCTGAGAGACAGAGGGAATAAATCTCTACAGTATATCGGAAATGTAACGGTCAATGGGTTCCCGGGAATCGGAAAAGTAGAGAAAAAAGCGAACAAGAAACCAAGAATGCCGGAGAAACTTATCCTTCCTTCTAAAGATATCGTCTATCCTAAACATATTCTGGATTCAGATGGTCCCGAAGCAGTAGCCCAGTGGCTTAAAGAACAGAACTCAGTCCTGATGACTGATACGACGTTCAGAGATGCCCACCAGAGTCTGCTGGCAACACGTATGCGTTCGAAAGATATGCTGGCAATTGCTGAACAGACGGAGCAGGCGATACCTGAACTCTTCTCTCTGGAAATGTGGGGAGGCGCCACATTTGATGTGTCTTACCGCTTCCTGACCGAAGACCCATGGGAGCGTCTAAGAAAACTCCGTCAGAAAATGCCGAATACTTTACTCCAGATGCTCTTCAGAGGATCGAACGGTGTTGGGTATGAAAATCTGCCGGATAATGTCCTTCAGGAATTCATCCGTCTGGCAGCAGCTAACGGAATCGATGTCTTTAGAATATTTGACAGCCTGAACTGGCTTCCTCAGATGGAGAAAAGTATTCAGTTTGTTAGGGATGAGAACAAGATAGCAGAAACGGCCATCTGCTACACGGGTGACTTGAACGATCCGTCTCAGACTAAGTATACGATGGATTACTATAAGCGGATGGCAAGAGAGCTGGAAGCAATGGGCGCCCATATTCTTGCAATCAAAGATATGGCAGGACTGCTTAAACCGCATGCTGCCTATCGTCTGATCCGCGAACTGAAAAACACTGTGAAGATACCGATTCATCTGCATACGCATGACACGAGCGGAAATGGCGTCTATACCTATGGTGCGGCGATTCGTGCCGGTGTTGACATTGTCGATGTCGCTCAGAGTGCATTAAGTGGAAAAACAAGTCAGCCGAGCATGAGCAGTCTGTATTATGCACTGGAAGGAACATCCCATGCGCCTAATTTCAATATACAGAATGTAGAGCAGCTGAACCGATACTGGGAAGATACACGTAAATACTATGCTGATTTTGAAGAAGGCATGCCTGCTGCGTCTACTGAAGTCTATACGCACCAGATGCCTGGTGGACAGTACACGAACCTCAAACAGCAGGCCAAAGGGGTCGGCCTTGAGGATCGCTGGGACGATATCAAAGCGGCTTATGCTGTCGTGAACCATATGTTCGGGGATATTGTCAAAGTAACGCCGTCTTCCAAAGTAGTAGGAGACATGGCTCTGTTCATGATTCAAAATGACCTGACCGAACAGGACATTTACGATAAAGGAGAGGACATCGATTTTCCTAAATCAGTTGTCAGCTTCTTTAAAGGTGAGCTCGGCAGACCCGAAGGCGGATTCCCGAAACGTCTGCAGGAGATCGTTCTCAAAGGAGATAAACCGCTTGAGAAAAGACCAGGGGAATACAAGGAGCCGATGGATTTTGAGAAGGTCAAGGCTGAGCTCGGCGAACACCTGGACAGAGAACCGAGTATGGAAGAGGTCATCAGTTACATCATGTATCCACAGGTCTTCCTGGATTACACCTTCTTCTATAATATGTATGGAGAAGTGAACAAGTTTGATACACCGACCTTCTTCTACGGCATGCGTATGGGTGAGCAGATCGAAGTGACTCTTGAAAAAGGGAAAACGTTGATCATCAAGCTGAATCAGATTGGTGACCCTGATCTGGAAGGTAACCGTACCCTTTACTTTGAACTGAACGGCCAGGCCCGTCAGATTGAAATTCAGGACAAGAGTGTAACGACGACCAAAGCGGTCCGCAAGAAAGCTGAACCGTCCAATAAAGGACATATTGGTGCAACGATGCCCGGTTCTGTTCTTCAGGTTCTGGTCAAGCGTGGTGACAAAGTCGAAAAAGGTGCACCGATTGTTATAACTGAGGCAATGAAGATGGAAACGACGATCCGTTCGTCAATTGCCGGACGAGTTGAACGCTTATTTGTCAAAGAAGGCGATCAGATTCAGTCTAATGATTTGCTTGTTGAAATTGAAACTAAATAAAATTTTTGGTGAAGAGACCCTTGGCAGACGGGTCTCTTTTCTTTTTCTGTACTTTGAAAACCCCCGGCTATGCCGGGGGTTAAGGATAGCTTTCAGCGTGGGGTCAAAAAAAGCCTCACTTCATGATAAGATAAAGTTGGTTTCCCGACCACTTACTCAAATCATTGAAGG
>NZ_BAAGIQ010000085.1:0-7840 GCF_054658175.1 Alkalibacterium sp. s-m-28 | reverse complement strand
TGGATCTGTTATAAAGCTGTATAATCCAGACAATGATTGGATTATATTACCTTCATCGACAGAAATCATCATACGAGCAACGAGAAATTTGGGAAACATAATTTTTCATAGATTATTGGGAGTTACCTTTATTTTGTCTATTAGTCTAGTATAACAGCTGATCAGCTGAAACTGACGCATGGCGCTTTTTCAATTTAAGAAAAAGCGCGTCTGATTGCATCAGCAAGTGTCGTACATCCTATAATTTCTATATTTTCAGGGAAGTCCCAGCCGTCCATATTGTTTTTCGGTAGAAAAACCCGTTTGAATCCAAGCTTGGCAGCCTCATTCACCCGCTGATCAATTTTAGAGACGCGACGGATTTCTCCGGTCAGCCCAATTTCTCCAATGAAGCAGTCGGTCGGACGCGTCTCTTTTTCCTTGTAGCTTGAAGCGATACTGATGGCAATGGACAGATCGATTGCCGGTTCGTCCAGTTTAACGCCACCTGCCGCTTTAAGGTAGGCATCCTGATTCTGAAGAAGCAGACCTGCACGCTTTTCCAGTACAGCCATGATCAGCGACACACGTGAATAATCCAGCCCGCTTGCCGTTCGTTTAGCATTACCGAATACTGTCGGAGAAATCAGAGACTGAATCTCGACCAGGATCGGCCGGGTCCCTTCCATCGCAGCAACGACAGCTGACCCAGTTGCTCCGGACAGTCTTTCTTCCAGGAAGAGCTGGGAAGGATTGAGCACTTCTTCCAGTCCGCCATTTTTCATTTCAAAGATTCCTATCTCATTGGTCGAGCCGAAACGGTTCTTGACAGCACGTAAGATACGGAAGGTGTGATGCCGTTCGCCTTCAAAGTAAAGCACCGTATCCACCATATGCTCGAGCATACGTGGACCGGCGATCGCCCCTTCCTTGGTCACGTGTCCGACAATGAAAATCGCAATGTCATTCATCTTGGCGATCTGCATTAAAGTCGACGTCGACTCCCTGACCTGTGACACACTTCCGGACGCACTGTCGATTCCGGCATGATGCATGGTCTGGATCGAGTCAATGACCACATAATCCGGCTTCAATTCTTCAATCGTCTCCTGAATGGCACTGACTTCCGTTTCAGCATACAGATAAAAGTCGGAACCTCGCAGCTCGAGCCGTTCAGCCCGCATCTTAATCTGAGAGGCACTTTCCTCTCCTGATACATACAGGACCTTTCCGCCATTCTGGTTCAACTGAGCAGAAACCTGAAGCAGCAAAGTCGATTTTCCGATTCCCGGATCTCCACCGATCAGCACGAGTGATCCTGGAACGACTCCTCCGCCTAAGACTCTGTTGAATTCTGTCAGGTCAGTCTTGACCCGTTCTTCCTTTTCGATTGTAATGTCAGTGATCGGCTCAGCCTTGGAAGTTTTTCCACTGATCGTCACTCTGCTTCGGCTGTCAGTCTTATCCGGCAGCTTCTCTTCGACCATCTGATTCCATGAGCCGCAGCTGGGACACTTCCCTAGATACTTGGGTGATTCATATCCGCAGTTCTGACATACAAATACCGTTGCTTTCTTCTTTGCCAATCTATTAACTCCTTCAGCCTGAAATTATCTTCCGCTTGATCCAAATCCGCCTGTACGTACTGAAAAGTCATCTGTTTCCTGATCTGCTGTTTCGTATTGAGTGAAAATCCCCTGAGCAATTCGTTCACCTTTTTTGATCTCTACATCTTCAAGGCCATAATTAATGATCTGAACAAAAATTTCGCCCTCATTGCCGTCGTTATTGTAATAGTCCGAATCGATGACCCCAATGCCATTAGGCACAGCCAGCTGCCGCTTCATCGGATTGCTCGACCGGTTCGCCAGAAGCAGGTACTCATTTTCAGGCATATACGCCTTGACACCTGTCGGAATAAGTGTGGAACCAACCGGGTTTCCTTCAAAATTTCCTGTCTGCATAGCTTTAAATACTGACGGAATGACAATATCCTGGGAAGCCGTCAAATCATACCCTGCAGATCCTTTTGTTGCCCGTTTAGGCAGGCTCAGCCCCTGATCTTTATACTTATCTACAATTTCAAATCCTCTAATTCTAGTCATAATATCTCCTGTTTCTTTGATTAAACTGAAACAGATTGCAGACCCCTTTCCATACTCTGAGATGATAGTGTAATAAGTCTATTTTACACTAAATTCGCTGCTTTATAAACGACCAGTTTATATACAAAAAAAACCTCTCTGATTACACATTATATGTAATTCAGAGAGGAAAAAAGGGGGTGTATTTAATTGACCAACCTTACCTCGTCTTAACGGATAACGTTAGTAGTTTCTGGATCGAAGAAGTGTGATTTACCCATATCGAAGGCCAAGTCAACATTCTCACCAGGTGTGTGATAGTCACGAGCATCAACTCGAGCGATAAACTCAAGAGAGCCGACTTGTGAGTAAAGCATTGTTTCTGCTCCTAGAAGCTCAGAAACAGTTACTTTCGATGTGACAACTGTTCCAGGAGAAGCATCCAGTGCAACCTGCTCACTCTTGATGTCTTCAGGACGGATACCAAATACAAGTTTAGCTCCATCTTTGTACCCTTTATCGTTAAGAGTTTTCAGTTTCCCTTGAGGCACTTCGACGGTTAATCCGTCTCCGTTGGAAATTTTGTTCCCTTGAAGAGTGACATCAAAGAAGTTCATCGCAGGAGATCCGATGAATCCGCCAACGAATGTATTAACAGGTGTGTCATAAACTTCTTTAGGTGTTCCGATCTGCTGGATGAATCCGTCTTTCAGGATAACGATGCGGTCAGCCATTGTCATCGCTTCAGTCTGGTCATGTGTAACGTAGATTGAAGTTGTGTTCAGACGCTGGTGAAGTTTTGCAATTTCAGCACGCATGGCTACACGCAGCTTAGCATCCAAGTTTGACAGAGGTTCATCCATAAGGAATACTTTAGCATCACGAACGATCGCACGTCCTAGAGCTACACGCTGACGCTGTCCACCAGATAGTGCAGCTGGTTTACGGTCTAGAAAATCAGTCAGCCCTAATATGCTTGCCGCATTTTCCACACGGTCTTTAATCTCATCTTTTTTATATTTACGTAGTTTAAGACCAAATGCCATGTTGTCGAATACAGTCATGTGCGGGTACAGCGCGTAGTTCTGGAACACCATCGCGATGTCACGGTCTTTAGGTGCGACGTCATTCATCATCGTGTCGCCGATCCAAAGTTCTCCGTCAGTGATTTCTTCAAGTCCTGCGATCATACGAAGTGTTGTGGATTTACCACAACCAGAAGGTCCAACGAATACGATAAATTCGCGGTCTTTAACTCTCATATCAAAATCAGATACCGCAAAATCATCTGAGTTGTCGTAACGTTTATAAATATTCTTCATTGCCATTTCTACCATAGGTAATCACCTTTCCTGTTTAAGATTATATTGATTCTCAGTAAGAATGAATCAAATTCATTGATTAGTTGACAATACCTATTGTAATGGAAACGTTTTTCTCCCACTATGTAAACGTGCACAAAATCAGTGTAAGCGTTTTGTGCACAGTGACTAAATGACAGGGAACTAGCATTTCAAAATGATGGGAGACATTGTTTAAAGTAATTCAATCGTATCTATCATTCATCATTTTCTGAACTTTCCTTGATAAATTAACAATGTAAGCACTTCCTGTTGATTATGTATTCAGGTATAGTATAATGAGTTTGTGAAATAAAATACGAATAAGGATGTGTGTTGGATGTTCGATTTAAAAGGCAAGGTGGCAGTCATTACGGGTGGCGCATCAGGAATCGGTCTGGCTACAGTAGAAGCGTTCCTTGATAAAGGCGCTAAAGTCGTATTAAGTGATTACAATGCAGAAGATGGTCAGAAGCACGCTGACCGGTTGAGCGAGAAAGGCGACGTCATGTTCGTCAAGGCAGATGTATCGAATGAATCAGAAGTCAAGGCACTGATCGACAAGACAGTAGAATCGTATGGTTCAGTTGATGTCCTGTTCAATAATGCCGGAATCGGTGCTCAAGGGGCAACTCACGAGCTGACATATGAAGACTACAGTAAAGTTATTAAAATCAACCAGGATGGCGTCTTCTTCGGAAGCAAGTATGCCGTACAGCAGATGAGAAAAAATGGTGGCGGAGTCGTGATTAACTGTGCCTCCATTCTTGGCATCGTCGGTGAGCCGACAGGCTATGCTTACAATGCGTCTAAAGGAGCGGTTGTTCTCATGACCAAGTCACTGGCTCTCCAGTACGCAAAAGACAATATCCGATGTGCAGCCGTTGCTCCAGGAGGTGTAGAGTCCGGTATGGTAAACAGAGAAGCACTGGGTGAATACTATGATAATCTGGTAGATAAACATCCAATCGGCCGCCTGGGTGTGCCTGAAGAAATCGCCCATGCAGTTGTCTTTATAGCAGAAAATGAATTTCTGACAGGAATCACGCTGCCAGTCGATGGCGGATATACCTCTCAATAATGTTTAGAAAAAGGATCAGACCACTGCAGAAGGGTCTGATCCTTTTCTATGTGAATGTTCGGATAACTCTGGCCGGTACTCCTGCAAGCACAACGTTATCCCCAAATGACCTTGTGACTACAGCTCCTGCCCCTACAACAACATTATCCCCCAGCGTCACTCCGCCGATTACCGTTGCTCCTGCTCCCAACCAGCGGTTATCTCCAATGACTATCGGCTTGGCATATTCCAGTCCTTCATATCGCTGACTTGAATCCATAGGATGGTCAGGTGTAACTAATGAAACCCCTGGTCCAAGTAGTGCATTTTCCCCAATCCTGATTTCTCCGGCATCCAACAGGATACAGTGAAAGTTAGCATAGAAATGATCTCCAACATGGATGTTGTACCCATAGTCAACCCGCAACCCCGGCTCAACCTTAATTCGGCCTTCAATCGTCTGAAAGATTTCTTTTATCCATTTACCACTGGCATGTTCATCCTCGATCTGATTATACATATGTGTCAAACGGTGTGCTCGCTCCCGTTCCTTGACCAGCTCCTGATCCACCGGGTCGTACAGCTCACTATTCTGTTTTTTTCTTTTTCAGATCGCATAACATGTTCCTTCCCCGTATCCGCTAGTAATGTTTGCTCTATTTTAACACATAACTTTGTAACGCATGTTCTTTCAAAAGTGTTGCTGTTAGATATAAGCTTATACGATAATATAAAATGACAGTCAGTGAACAATCTTGACGTGTTAACGGACTGTTTTAAGATGATACCCCATACGACTTCTTCCATAGAGACATGGTGATTAATTGTCGCTACTTCTCCATTAGACAGATATATAACTCAGTAATAGCTGTCTGATCAACAACAGTGAGTGTACCTCCTTTAAAAACTTCTATAATTCCAACTTCAGTCAACGTAGATGTTATACGAGCATCCGGATCAGATGCATTGAGATGATTACCAAACTAAACTACCCCCTTTTTATTCCTGCATTGACGACGACTTCTGCTCTCCCTTAGACATCATCTAGTGATTGGGAAAGATCATAGGTACCTGAAGAGCGAGTAAACGTGTTGATAACCAGATTCGGATTCTTATATTCAACCTCTCTCGTCTGTTTGCAGCCTGCTATAAATAAACTCAAAACTGCACCGGAAGGAACGCCTAGTTCTTTGGTACGAAACATATTTATACCCTCCTCAGTTATCGGAATGCTAACCTTTGCTATATCATACTCTATCGATTAAAAACAATATTGTATAATTAATGCATTTTATTAAATCAACATTTTGAGGATTATTATTAGAAACAGACACCAAGGCTATCAGCTACTTTAACATTCAATTAACCTCTAACCTCTTTTACGTATCTTCATGAGACTATCAAAGAAGTCCTCTTATCTTTTCTTCATCTCACGTTAATTGACATCCCTATATATTCAATCTAAAATAAAGAAGACCTTACTTTTTTACAGTAAACTATTTTATTTTGCTGTATATCCCAGTGGAGCGAATACAATGACTTATTCTTTTTTACAGCCATATACTTTTAACAATGGCACCACTTTAAAAAACCGTATACTCATGGCACCTATGACCACCAGTTCCAGTACTTCTGAAGGATATGTCACTGAAGAAGAGCTGATTTACTATTTGGTCAGATCAGGGGGCCCTGGAGCTGTCATCACCGCCTGTGCTTATATTGCGTCAGAAGGCCAGGCCTTTCCGAACGGGATGAGTATTGCTAAAGATAAACACATTGAAGGGTTGAGTAGACTGGCTCAAATCATTAAACTTCAAGGTTCAAAAGCGATTCTCCAGATTTATCATGGCGGACGTATGAGCCAGAAACAGTACACCGGAGGGAGACAGCCGATTTCGCCTTCTCCAATCAGAGCTGAACGTCAATGGGCCGACACCCCTAAAGAGCTGACTGATTCTGGTATCCATATCCTCATCCGCCAATTTGGAACAGCCGTTAAACGTGCTATCGATGCAGGGTTTGATGGTGTGGAGTTACATGGTGCAAATACCTACCTGCTTCAGCAGTTTTTTTCTCCTCACTCGAATCAGAGAGAGGATGACTGGGGAGGCAGTTTGACCAATCGCCTACGTTTTCCCATCGCAGTCGTCAAAGAATGCCAGTCGATAATTAACGATTACGCGCCAGAAGGCTTCTTACTAGGTTACCGTTTTTCTCCTGAAGAAATCGAAACGCCCGGTATACGTCTGACAGATACGTACCACTTGATTGATGCATTAATTACTGAAAACATTGACTATCTCCATTTGTCGGTCAACTACTATTATCAGCCATCATTAGTGGGCTTTCGAGAATATCAGACCCAGGTTCCTCATCAAATTGGTCAATATGTAGATGGACGGGTGCCGCTAATAAGCGTTGGCGCTATAAGAAAAGCTGAAGATGCTGAGAAGGCTCTACAACACGCTAATCTCGTATCTTTAGGCAAACAGCTGATCATGGATCCAAAATGGGTACAGAAAGTTGAAGATAATAAAGAACAAACGATTCGTTCTTCTCTAGACTTCTCAAGGAAACATGAATACCTGATTCCTGAACCACTTTGGTCAATGATTACGACGGTACCAAACTGGTTTCGCGTTGATAAGTTATAGATCAAACCATGGTATACTAAATTTGTGCCTGAATACACTAATACATGAACACATATAGAAAGGAACATGATAATGGACATCATAATTACAGACAAAGCAGTGAGGTGGTTTGAAAAAGAACTCCTTCTGGAAAAAGGAGATGCCATCCGTTTTTTCGGAAAAACATACGGCAGCACTGAGGTCCATGAGGGATTTTCGGTAGGAATGAGTGTAGATCAGCCAGAAGATGATGTTCTTGGAAAAACTGAAATCAACGGCATCACTTACTTTGCCGGAACACAAGATGACTGGTTTTTCAATCGCTATAACCTTGAAGTAGACTACGATGAACAAAAAGATGAACCAATCTATCACTTCAACGAAAACTGATCCGATTTCATCGGATATAAACACCCCCCTTGAGCTATCCAATATTGTACTGGCAGCTCAAGGGGGGTGTTCTAAATATTTATCTAACTAAATGTAATAGGGCGTTGCTTAAATACGGGTACAACCCAAAAAAACTCCGCAAGCAGGGCTCGAACCTGCGACAACACGATTAACAGTCGTGCGCTCTACCAACTGAGCTATTGCGGAATCACTTGAATGTTTTATAAAAAAAAAGAGCTGCACGGCAACGTCCTGCTTTCACAAAGGGAAACCCTTCACTATCCTCGGCGCTGGGAAGCTTAACGGCTGTGTTCGGAATGGGAACAGGTGGATCCTTCCCGCCATCGTCACCGC
>NZ_BAAGIQ010000084.1:0-7946 GCF_054658175.1 Alkalibacterium sp. s-m-28 | reverse complement strand
GTGGAAATGAGATGGTTCCTGTTTACTATAAGAGTATTCACGGTATCGTCTACGATAATTCAGAACTGAAAAAGTAATGGCTACGCACTATCCCAAAAGGGCGAAGGCGTAGCCGAAGCTTTTTTTATTATTATATAATTGGCTTCTACTTTATACTGTCCAGTTCTTTATGTTACACTTCATTTAGATTAAGGAAATGATTAAAGACATGATCAAAAAAAGCATAGCTTAGTTAAATTGAAGGGGGACTCAGACGAGTTGAGAAGGTTATGCCTGACCCTTTGAACCTGTTAGTTCAGACTATCGTAGGGATCAATTGACCATATTTCACTCCCTTATGATGCCTGTCATGACGACTGAGCATCTTTTTTGTTCTGTGTCGATCGAAAGGATGAAAAGATGACCCGACTTGAAGAAATCAGAAAACAGATCAGACAGACAGTCACTGACGTCAAAGAGACGAACCCGATGGCCGGTTCGATCACCAATTCTGTCACAATCAACCTTGTGGCCAATACGCAGATCGCAGTAGGCGGATCGGCTGCCATGGTCTACCTCCCGGATGAAGGTCAGTTTCTGGCCAAAGCAGGAGGAGCCACCTATATCAATATGGGAACGATGCTTCCAATTTATGAAGAGACGCTTCCGCTAGCTGTAAAGACTTTGAAAAAAGAGGATAAACCGTGGGTACTGGATCCGGTAGCTATCGGGATAGGCCAACTGCGTACAGCCATGCTGAAACTTTTCAAGGATTACAAACCGGACATCATCAAAGGAAATGCATCAGAAATAATCGCACTTGCAGGATTATGGCATCTTGAAGGAGGGAAAGGTGAATCTAAAGTCAGAGGCGTGGACTCGACCAATCACGTTGATGAAGCAAAAGCCGCAGCTGTATCGATCGCCCGCTGGACAGACGGAGCAGTCATCATTTCAGGAGAAATCGATCTGGTCACTGACGGGGAATATGTGGCTACATGCCGGGGCGGGTCCCATTTCCTCGGAAAAATCACTGGTGGCGGATGTGCACTAGGCGGAGCTGCTTCGATCTATCTGACGTCCAGTACACCGTTCATTGCTGCCTTGACCGCCGTATCAGTCTTCAACCTGGCAGGGGAGCGGGCTGAAGAACAAACCGATGCACCCGCAAGTTTTCAAGTGGCCTTTTTAGATGAACTCTACAAGGCAACACCCGAAGACATTGCAGACTATCATTTTGAAATGGAGGAATTTTAACGTAATTCCGAAAGAAGTCTCCCACTTCTAAGCGTATGGGTGCGAAGCACCAGTGAAAGTGGGAGATGAATTTCGGTCAAGCGATAGCTTGAAGTGGTTAATGTCATTCTCATTTGGTATACTTTATATATAGACGATAACCAAGTCTATATAGGCGACAACCAAGCCTACTGAGTATTCCTTGGCGTTAGCCAAGTAAAAGAAAACCTATGAGGCAGGGACTGCCTTTTGAGCCTACCCCTATCCGATTCCTCTGTCTGTATGAAGTCTGTGCAGACAAGAATGGAGTTCGTAGGAAGCCCCCACTTCAAAATCCAAAGGATTTAAGTGGTGGGTAGTTCACCTTGAATTGAGTTTATTTGATTCTAGAAGGATAAACTTCATTATTGGACAAGTAAACTTAAGTACAGCAAGGAACCAGATGCCTGAACTATACTCATCCGAAATTGAGTGTAGTTCAGGCATTGTTTTATGTCTTAAACTATAGAATATTACGTCAGGAAATAGTTCAGCACGAAACTATCCGGTGAACTTCAGTTCTGTGCTTTTTTATACAGACTTCAGGAAGCGATTACTTGTTAAATTGACATCAATTGACCGGACATATAAACTCATAGATAAGATATTCCCATTTGAAAGGTGTGTGTAATTGAATGTCCTATACTCCCGAAACAATGCCAAAATCTGAAGCGACAGCACCCGGGATGAAAACAGTCAAGGGTGATTTGACAAATATACTTGCACGGGCGGACAGTGAAGACCTAGTCTACACTAGAAAGAATGGCCAAAATCTGAAGATCCGCATGGTGTATCCTGACCAGCATGGTAATGAAACGACACGCTACCCTGTAGTCGTTCATGTCCAGGGGTCAGCCTGGTTCAAGCAGAATCTGAATGGTCACATATTTGATTTCAAGGATATAGTGACGAGTGGATACATATTGGCAGTTGTCGAATACCTGCCTATTCCAGATGCAACATTTCCCAGTCACGTCGAAGACTGCAAGACGGCGGTCCGTTACCTGGCCGATCATGCCGATGAGCTGCCTATAGACATCACTAACCTATTCCTGTCAGGTGATTCCAGCGGCGGACATACTGCGCTGTTGAGCTGGGCCACATGGGGGACGGATCAACTGGATGCGTCCAGTAGGCCTCTTCCAGATATTAGAGGGATAATCGATTTGTATGGCGTTACTGATTTAACTACCATCAGCACACCTAACTCGACAGTCCCACACGACGTTCCAACCAGTCCGGAAAATCTCCTTTTGGCTGATTTCTTATCAGATGGAGCAGTCGACAGAAAAATGGCGGGTACGGTTCATCATTATTTAAAAGACGATGTGACATATCCTCCCTTACTGATCATGCACGGCAATAGAGACACAATCGTCCCTTTTGAGCAAAGCGTGGAGCTGCATACGATCTGCACCTCGAGAGGCATTGACTCCATTTTCTACTGTGTAGACGAAGCTGATCACGGCGGTGGACCATTTTTCACTCAGGAAGTGATCGATATCATGATCAATTTCCTTCAGTCACATACTGAAAGTGATTAATCTACGCTCCGGAAATGATAGAGAGTCCAATAGACGGGCTCTTTTTAGCCAATGGATTTCTAGAAGAATCTTTCTTAAGTATGCTAAAAAATGGTATAGTAAAAAGGATGAAACATTAGTATATGCATGAAAAGGTGAGAAGATGTCAGTAGGAATGGTGCTGGAAGGTGGAGGCATGAGAGGCCTTTATACAGCAGGTGTGCTGGACACACTAATGAATGAAAAAATAAAAGTGAACGGTATGGTTACCGTATCAGCCGGGGCCTTGTTCGGAATCAACTATGCTTCAGGACAGCACGGCAGAGCACTCAGGTACAACAAGACCTATCTAAATGACAAACGCTACATAGGCATGAGGCATCTGCTCAGAACAGGTGACATCATCAATAAGGAGTTTGCCTATTACACTGTTCCTTATTCACTGGATGTCTTTGATGAACAGAGCTTTAAGAAGTCTGAGATCGATTTTTATGCCACTGTAACTAATATGGAGACTGGAAAAGCTGAATACAAGCAGATCACTGATCCGTTCAGTCAGATGGAAACTCTTAGAGCATCAGGGTCTATGCCTTTTGTATCAAAACCTGTAGACCTGGAAGGAATCCCTTACCTTGATGGAGGCGTGGCTGACAGCATCCCGTACGAGAAAGCTAGTGATCTGGGTTACGATAAAAAAATCGTAATACTCACCCGTCCGCTTGACTACAGAAAATCAAAGCCAAACCCTTTCCTGATCGATCAGTGGTATAAAAAGTATCCGCAGTTTAAAGAGACCTTGAAACAGCGATACCGTAACTACAACAATACTGTAGAGCAGATTACAAAGGATGAGCAAACGAAAGAGGCCTTCGTTATCCGTCCTTCTGTAGCGATTCCGATCAAACGTCTCGAACGTGACCCTGACAAGCTTCAGATGATGTATGACCTGGGTGTAAAAGATACTGCAGCACGACTGGATGAACTTAAACACTATATCTATGCTTAAAAGGAGCGTATCATGTCTGAATTGACTGAACTGATAGAAGAGAAACCCTGGGTTAGAGAATACCTGTATTTCAACCCGGACTTTACAAAAGAAGGTCCTGTATTCGAGGAGGAACTAAGTAAGTTCAAGCTGTTTATCAGCGCCATGGAAGAAACGAGAGAACACAGTCAGAAGATTCTCAGTAATCTGAACCTTCCCGATTACAAAGAAATTATTGAACTTCTGGCTGTTTTCAAAGTCATGACCCATTCCGGAGTAATTTCAGTCCAGCAGAGAGACAGCTTTTTTGATATTTTAAGTGCCTTTATCAAAACTGAAAAGAGCAGGGGACGCACATTGGATGACATCTTCGAAGATAGAGATGCCATCGCTTTGTCTCGCCTCTATCAGGTGACTGACAAGAACTGGGCGGAAAAGTACATGACGTGGATTCTTTATGAGCTTGGCGCCATTACTAAGGAAAAAGGCCCCGATGTATTCGGAGCCAACGCAAGTGCCTTTCAGACCTATGATTTTTTGAAACAGGCCTCTGATGGCAACTGGCGTCCTCAGAAGTATTATTCTGATAAATAACAGTAAACTTAACCTGGAAAGAAGGATCTAACATGTGGACTTATCTGTTCATGGGTATTCTCCTGCTGATCATTGGCTTCGCCGTTCATGTTCTGAAATGGGATATGCTGATTGCAGGATATAATACGATGCCTAAAGAAAAAAAGAAAAAGGTAGATACTGACGGTCTCAGCCGCTTTCTAGGAATCTACGCCTATATCAGCGGGGGAGCGTTTCTGCTTATGGCTCTGCTGGAATTTCTGGGCATCAGCATTCCTCCGACACCGGTCACGATCGTCTTTCTACTTTGGACAGTCATCGTCCTGATCATCGCTCAAAGGTATGATGGAAATACGACACGGGGGAAAGAATACAATGAACGAAACAACAAAACGCGTTAGAGATCAGGCTGCATCATCTGGAATCGATCTGATCGAAGCATCCATGACTCTCGAATCCATGGGACTGGATTTCGAGGTCATCTTTGCAGAAGATACAACCGGACAGGAATGGGTCTGCAGAATTCCCAGGCGAAAAGACGTCTACGACAAAATCATGGAAGAAAAGAGACTCCTTGATTTCATCAGAAGTAAGCAGGCGACGTTTGAAGTCCCCATCTGGCAAATAGTGTGTGATGACCTGATTTTATATAAAAAACTTACAGGTAAGCCTGCCGTCATAACTGACCCAGAAACTCAGGAACCGAAGTGGGTATTTGACCCGGAAGCTGTTCCTGAAACATACATCACCTCACTCGGACAGAGCCTTGCTGCCTTGCACAATCTGCCGCTGGAGGAAGCGAGTAGAGCAGGGGTCAACATATATTCTGCGGAAGAGGTAAAGAATACGTTGAAGACCCGGATGAACAAGATTAAAAACAGCTACACTGTATCGGACAAGCTCTGGGAGAGGTGGCAGACTTGGGTGAATGATAAGACTTACTGGCCGGAACACACAGTTATGGTTCACGGAGACTTGTTCCCAGGACACACACTTATCGATGATGACAATCGAGTCACAGGGATCATTGACTGGACTGAAGCAGAAGGTTCTGATCCGTCGATCGATTTTTCCGCTGTCTATATGCTGTTTGGTGAAGGCGGTTTGGACAAGCTGATTGAAGCTTACAAAGCAGCCGGTGGACGGACCTGGCCCAAGATGAAAGAGCACACGATCGAACGCCTTTCTATTCAAGCCATTACCATTGCCGAATTTGCCGAGTCATCAGGTCTGGAAGACTACCGTAAGATGGCTGAAGATATGCTGAAAGGTAACTGATTTCAGAAGACTATAAGACCCCCTTCATCATGACCAGTCCTGGTGGAAGGGGTCTGTTAACTATCAAAGGAATCAAGTCAGCTCATCAGTTCGGACTCCTTGATGAATGTGCTGATCTTGTCATTAAGCTTTTTATAAAAGGACAACCTGACTTTTGAACAGGCTTCAAGTTCTTTGTAAAAGGCTGCCGAGACAGTACCAGGGTTTTTGCCTACTGCTTCCCTAATCATGAGCAGGGTACATTGGCTAATGACTTCTTTCAGTAACGAGGCATGTCTAGAATCTGAAGCCGATTTTGTATTGACCGAGTAAATGTACGCTATGAGCTGACGGATGTCATCATCAGCTTTTTCACTTAATTTGAGCCTGGAAAAAATGGTCTGATTGCCTTGCTCTGTATCTTCATCTTTATCCTGCAGATCATCCAGAAGCTGAAGAAAAGCACCGTACTGGTAGCTGAACAGCATCTGATCGTAACTCAGTGACCCTCTTACAAGAAAAGCATCCGCCAATACCGACGTTCCTCCCTTGTAGAAACTGATTTTCAGCAGGTCCTCTTTAGTTAGTTCATCTTCGCCGCATTGCCTCATACTGTCGATTTGAGCTGCATGTATAAGCAGAATACTCTCACAAACCTCTGGATACTTGACAGGCGGGAAGGTTGCGTGAATCTCTCCGACTAAGTCGAACATCCGAGTTTCTTTAATATTTAATCCTTCAACAGATTCTCCTGACAAGACAAGCTTGAGTCTATTATTAAACGCTTCTTTAATATCACCGCTGACATCAGGATCATCCAGAAAATTATCAGTGTAGGGGTAGAGCATACTGTAGGCGTACATAGGGGAGGTGAGGGTGAGAGGCTGATCCCACAGAAGCTGAAGACTATTCATGATCCAGACATTTCTAAGTGCCTGGAAAATCTCTTCATTTTTCAGATTCGGATCTTCTTTTTTCGCTCGCTCGATAAAATGTTCTGCCACATCCATATAGCCTTGAGACATAAAGTAAATCAGGAATGGCCGATCAAAGAGGAGACGTTTCTCATCGATCTCTTTAAGCGTTTCAGTAACTAACTGCTTAACTCGACTGACGGTGTCTGAATGCTTATCATCCATATCATCAGCATAACGAGCCAGCTCCGTCATATGAGGCTCCAAGTCATCCATCAAATCTGTCAGTAATTTCTCAAGCCGTTTTTCATTCCAGAGCTTTTTCCAGTATGGCACTTTTGTCAGCTGGTCAGCAGGGAAGAGGGAGGCTTCAGCGAATCCTTCTAGAGAGTCGCTTAAAAGTCGGTCGGCTTCAAGGCTATGTAACCCAGTATGCTTCATCATTTTCTCACGTCCATTTTCTTATATTAGATTACCAAGTGCTTATATAAAGTAATTTTCAGATTCATAGAATGATAGTTAAGAGATAACGTAGAAGAATCCATTAGTTCAAAATTTATAATTATGCTTACCAGGTCTTCCTGCTGGTTTCCAGTGATTCCTTGAATCTTTGTAGAAAGGCTTCTTCACCGATCCAGAAGGAATAGCGACAAGTTGAATTATTCCATCGATTTCAGTGATCATCACGCTTAATGATACTCTGCTTGAACCGGCAATACTATAACGTTCAAAGACCATCAGGGAGCTGGTGTTTCCGATTTGGTGGCCGGCTTCATAATTTGTAGTTGCGCTGATCTCCTGAGCCAAATCACGAACAGTAGTTACAAACTTATCAAAATTTCCGGTTGTTTCGTAAATATATTTAGCCATTTTCCATCCTGCTTTCCAATCAATGAATTTAAAGTAATCTTACCATTAATAGATGGAAAAGGAATCATTCTTCAGACTCATATATTCAAGTATTATTAAACTTATCTTACGCCTTCCAGGAATCAAGTTTATACTTTTGGTCCACGATGTATCAAGAGACTAAAAATCACTAGTGTTGCATAAAACTTAGAATAAATGATTTTCATACATTGTTACTTTCATCACAAGTAGTTTTCGTTAAAATTTCCAAAAAAGTCAATTGCTGGCGCAAGGGATGACTTTTTCCAGAAATTTTTAGGGTTATTCAGTTGTGGATTAGTCCATTTGTATTCTCTTTCACTTAACCAGGTGCGAACGATTCTTTGAAATACGCAAACGGTTCATACTGTAACGCTCTGATTTGTCTCAAAACAGTGAAGAGGCTTGATTTCAAGTGTAATTCCAGTTTCATCAGTAACGTCAGTAAGTAGACAATCATCGCAAGAATCACTTGATTCTCCACGCCTTGTTCAGACTGTGAATAGTACGTTTTAATGGTCAAATGTTGTTTGATGTGCTTGAAAAACAACT
>NZ_BAAGIQ010000083.1:0-8394 GCF_054658175.1 Alkalibacterium sp. s-m-28 | reverse complement strand
GAATGGATCATCAAAAGCGACTTTTTGAAATTTTTCTCCCCCATGGGGGAGAAAGCTCCATTCTTTCAAACAGTTAATCAATCAACTAAGTTAAGAACAATTCTTAACTACAAACTTATTATACGAGTGAGGGAGTCAACTGGCAAACCCTCTATTCCCTATTTAAAAAAGCAAGCAGAAGCATGCCTTCACGAGTAGTTATACTCAAATCCAAACAAAACCAAAAACAAAGACAGGTCTGCTAGCCATTGCTCAAGAATTTGATTTAATCATAAGCTACATAGTGAATTAGTTTCTGAAGATCGTCTATTTGGGATTGAATTGTTTTGCCAATGGTTGTATCTTTGATTAGTTTTCTTTCCAGCTTCTTGTCTATCATGTGTTTAAGTGAAGCATCTCTCGATTGACTTTTAATAAGTTCTTCTACCGTGACAAACATTTTATGCGTGACCAATTGAAAACCATATGAATTATTTAACAGAGAATAACCGGCTATACCCGTTGTCTCTTGATAGGCCTTGTTCATTCCGCCGTCAATAACAAAGACTTTTCCTGAAGCTTTGACTGGTTCTTCTACCTGTCTAACTTTAACCGGAGTATGGCCATTAATAATTTTTGATTTCTTAGGATCCAGATTAAACTCTTTTAAAATTTTATCGGCAATCACTGCATTGTTCCTCAAATCAAAATAGGCATTTCTTTCTTCTTTATACATATCCTTGTTATTGACGTAGTATCTCTCAAAGGTAGTCATTTTATTTCTACCAAATAAAGGAGACAATGGACCTGCCCAAGCGTACCATTCAAGATCAGTAGATAAATTATCCTGTATTTCAGGATGAGCTGCCGATTCGCGTATATGATACTCAAAATAATCTAGTAATAGCTTTCCTGCAAGTTTTTTACCTTCCAACATTAAGCAGCTGAACTCCCCATTATTTTTTAAAGGAATGCAGCCATGATATAAAAGCTGATCATTGTAAACAAGGTACATACTTCCTTTACGGATGAGAAACTTATTAATCTGTCTAAGTTTTTCTGATTGCTGAAAACTGTCTAACAATGTTTCAACCACATATTCTTCCTCTGAACTCAATCGATTTGGATCCTTCTCATCGATCCTTTCGAAAGGAAAGTTATGGAGATGATAATAATTGCTCTCGATTTTTATCTTACCTTGTTTAAAATTTAAATTTTTTAATAGGTTACGCTCAGCTAAATTAAATTCAGGTCTCCTGTCTATCAGTTGTCCTTCCAGCTTAAACTGCATAACAGCAAGTGCCTGGTGTACCTTATTAAGCAAAGACTCACTCTCCTCGTTAAAGATACGTCTTGCATCAGAAGAAACTTTGGGATTAAATGACTTGTGTACAGCGTAATGATTTTCAGCATAGAAAAATAATGGTCTTAAATTTAATCCGTATGTTTTTTCCAGTTCATACAAATATCCGTATCTGGAGGCAATACGAAGCAGCGTTAGTAAATTAACTTTCGAGCCATGAATAGCTCCGAGCCAGAGGACATCATGGTTACCCCACTGTATATCTACAGAATGATGTTTTATGAGCTGTTGCATCACAGAATACTCCCCACCACTGCGGTCAAAAATATCCCCAACTAAATGCAGATGGTCTATTACTAACCTGGGAATGACTTCGCATAGAGAGATAATAAATGGCTTTGCCTGCTTAAGTTTAATTAGTCTTTCCAATATACTTTTATAATAGGCATTTCGATCTCTATGAGAGGACGGATCAGTGTACAAAAGCTCTTCGATAATATAGCTGTGTTTTTGGGGTAATGCTTTTCTCAATTTTGAACGAGTATACTTAGTCGAACAAAAGCCGATAAAATCGATTAAATCTGAAATCGTTTCATAATACCACTCTTCTGTTTTTTCACTCGGATGCATCGTTGATAGTACTTTATCAGGGTAACTGATCAGAAAACTGAACTTATTTTTATCGTGTTCATCCCGCTTGTCTCCATAAAAGTTTTCAATCTTTTCCCTGACATTGCCTGAACCCGTTTTTAAAATATGCTCAAATTCACTTGAAGCGCCGTGAACATCTGATAAATAAAGCTCTGTTCCTTTTGGCAGATTTTGTATGGCTTCCAAATTCATCAATTCTGTGTAGATGGATTCCAGCGTATTATACTTATTTCTCAAAAGCTCATAATATTTGTCTTTCATAATGCTGTTCCCCCCGAAAATAAATAAAAGCAGATAACAACAGGGTATATATCTGTGGTTATATCTGCTTTTATCCTATTAAAAATTTCCTGTCCTTCAGAATACTTCAACACCTGACTTTAAATCACAGCCTCACTTTCAGTTATAAACTTAAAGCCGCCCTAGCAATAGTCATATCTTCTTCAACACTGCCTCCACTGACACCGACTGCTCCTACAACTTCGCCGTCGACAATAATTGGAAAGCCCCCACCAAACGGTACAATTTTACAGTTGTTGGATAATTCCAGGCCATAAAGACTTTCTCCAGGCTGGACAAGTGGAGCTATAGTATCTGTACTGGCTTTTAATGCCACGGATGTGAAGGCTTTATTTATAGCAATTTCAACACTGGTGAAAAAGGCTTCTTCCATTCTGTGTAGCAGCATCAAATTTCCCCCAGTGTCTACTGCTGCAAAAACAATGGGTACATTTATTTCTTCTGCCTTTGCTTCTGCTGCCTGAGCCATCCGTTTAACTGATTCTAGTGATATTTGCTTGACCGTATTTAATTTTATATCCATTTAGTTTTCCTCATTTCGTTTAAATTAATATTTTATGCTTTACTTTTCTCTGTTTTCTAAGGTGACATTAGACTTACTGATTGCTTTCCACCCTTGCAAGCGTAAATAACAAGTCCGATAGCCTGTTAGTATATTGTATGATTTCACTTCTAACGTCTTCTACTTCCTTAAGTGCAACCAATACTCTTTCAGCCCTTCTAACTACTGTTCTTGCAACATGGATAAATGAGGACACTTCATTGTCCCCAGGAATAATAAAACTTCTAAGCGGCTCAAGTTTTTCAGCATAGCTGTCAATTATGTTTTCGACCGATTCAATATCTTCTTTCGTCAACTTTTCTGACAGCATCTGCTTTCCCTTGTCGTCGATGGCAAGTTCAGCTGATATTAAAAACAGTTTTTGCTGGGCTGTATATATTGTGTTTTTAATGTCCTCATCTTTGGTTAAGGCACGCACGACCCCAAGAGTTGCATTTACCTCGTCAAACGTACCATAACACTCCACTTTTATATCATTTTTCGATACTCTACTCCCACCAAGCAAAGCTGTTTTGCCTTTATCACCTGTTTTAGTGTAAATAGACCCCATCTTTTTCCCCCCTGTAAATCATACTTTAAGCACACTTTTTTTTACCAGTCGGGCAGCATTTCCTCCCAGCAATCTTAACGTTTCCGGCTTATCATCGAGCTGTCCTGTCAGAAGTGGCTCTCCTTCTTTTAATTTACTATGATGAATGGCTACCGTCTGATCGGAGCCAATGCCAATGCCTATCCCTAGACTTGAATCCTGAGAGGCCAAAAAACCTAATTTAACTGCCTCAGAGTGTGTTTCTTTTTTTATACTATAGGGAATACCTTCCTCTTCAATTCCCCAGAGTATGTTGTTGACTTCTCCTAAATCATCTGTTGATAATGCGCCATATATATATATACTGATTCTATTTATCTTACTCTCCATCCACTCACCTATTTTTCGCATAGTCTAATATTAATCCTGTAGCGACTGCATTTCTTGGGCCTTCAATCCCTCGAATATTCCCCCTGCCTGCCACCACACCATATTCGGCTAGAGCGTCTGTGACGAGTTGCGGAATTTCAAAATCAAGAGATGAACCGCCTACCAATACGACAAAATCAATTGTCCTGATATTTCCGGTTGGAGACACTGATTTCAAAGCGCGTATAGAATTAGTTACGAACACTTTCTTCTTTGCTTCTCTTCGGATTGTTTTTATTTTCTCAAGAGAGAGATTGATTTGAAGTGGAATCATTTCACCCTCTTTTATAATGATTGTTCGCGCAAATAATTTAGGATCAACAGGCTTTTCAAAAAATTCAACGGTACCATCTTCGTGTCTAAGATGAAATAAACTTTCAACTTTGGCCAAAGGGTATTTTTTAATATCTTCTGCTAAATCAAAGCTCTCCAGTCCCATTTCTGAATTAATCAGCATCGTTACCATATTCCCTGCTCCAGCTAAATGAGTTGAGTTAATCACATGATTCTGATTAATTATAGATGCATCCGTTGAGCCTGCTCCCATATCTAAAATAGCCAGTGGTTTATCTGTCCCTGGTGTAGTCAGCGCTCCACCAATAGCCATATCAGCTTCCACTCCACCTACTTCAACCTTAACCTCTGTGTCGTCAATTAACTGGTCTGCGATTTTTTCCATCTGCAGTTTGTCCGCTTTTACCATTGCCGCAATGCCTACAGCATTTTCTAGAGAAAATTCCTTTGCTATTCCACCTGTAACTTTTTGTGGAATTAAGGTATCTACTGCCAGCAAATCTTGTATTCTTATGCTGTCAAGGGACTGTCTGGTCAACTCTGACATAACCTGCCTGACACGTTCGAGCATGCCTCCTGCGTTTGTACCTGCTTCACCTTTTATATCGTCAATAACTTGATGATAGGCTGCAGCTTTCATGATATCTTCAGCACCTGCTTCAACATCAACTGCTTTTTCGCCTCGATCACCTTTGAAAATAATTTGGCCGGCTGGAATTTTCTTTTCTTTGACATCGCCTTCTGGTGTCTTTATCACCACTGCAGAGCGGTTACCAATCAGTGCTCTTGATACAGGAACAATTTGCTTTGTTTCTTCAGAAGTTAAATTAAATACTGTTGCTATACCATAAGGATTTGATAAGGACTCAACGACACCACCAGGAGGAGCCACCTCAATTGCTGCCTTCATTTTCAACGGCACTTTTTCAATTAATTCTACTTCATCAATAATTGGAATATTATTGTTCAGCCTATTGTTGATCAGGACACCATCATCGTTTTGCAGGATGGCGCCCACTACCTTAATGCCGCGTTCGACAGCATCGTTAATGTGCTTTGATGCAGCCAGAAAATTGGTATCCTTACCGACAACAACAATGATCGGCTGATCTCCAGATAAATGAGGAAGCTCTTCTATAACTTGTGTTTCGCCCACACCTATGCCATTTCCTCCCGGAGTAGAAGGATTATGGCCAATCATTGTAGATTCGGTTATTATCGTTTCAGTAATGGTTTCCATGGCAACATCACCGATAACGGGCGCCGCTTCGTTCACTCTAATTAAGTCCAGACTCGTTTTATCTATCCCGGCTTCCTCCAGTGCTTTATCCAGTGATTTATGAACACCTTTAATGTTTTCCTTTGTCCCTTTGATGCCTGTTGTCGAAACAATTCCACTGGCCAGAAAGGTAAGAGTCCCGGAGTCTTCAATTTGAGCGAGCGCCACTTCAGTGGTTGCATTCCCTATATCTATCCCTGCGATGATTTCCATTTACTTCCTCCTACATTCACTAACACTATTCTTCTGTTTTCAATTTATTCCTCTTTTTGTATACCTCTACAGCTTCTCTGATAAATGCGCCATTAATCACTGCATCATACTTTTCTTCAAGCTCTTCTGCTATAGCAATTAACTCTTCGCTCGTTGAACGAAAAGGTCTTAAGGCATTATATATTTCCAGCAGCCTGTCATCCGGAATTGCAATAAGTTCGGCAGCTCTTCTAAAATTTCGGGAAATAGCTTTTCGGTCATCCGCATCAGAAATCTGTGCCTGAAGTTCCAGTGTTTCTGGTGAAATTCTGACATCTTCTGGCTTCACTTGACCATTCATTACCTTTTCCAAAGTAATGTCATTTAATGTTTTTCCTGTAGGTGCTTTCAGCAAATCCGGTCTTTTTTCTGACAAAGGATAATCTTTTTCTGCACTTAACTTTCTATTGACCATTTTGTCACTCCTATTCTTAAAACGTAACGTCCAGTTCTGTAGATTTTTCTCCTTCAACAACATGCTTTGTTTCTTTAATATGCAGCAGTGCTGCCTTGGCTTGAAATTTCGGTCTAGCCATTTGATCATTTTTAGTTGGAACAGGATTAGGTGATTCTTCTTTTGCATATTTTGCAGCATTTTTTCCAATCATTCTATAGGTTTCGAGGTTCAGCAAAGGCGCCTGCGAAAAAATCTCCAGATTATTCAACGGCTGTAAATCCTGCTGGTGAATAACCGTTGTCCCTTTTGACTGAATGCCGATGCCGATACCTGAACCACTAAGCTTAGCTGCTTCAAGTGATATGAAGGACACATCTGATGTTTTCGTTACACGAACAACACGCGGATGCAAGCCCTCTTCTTCTATCCCTGCCATCATTTCCACTAAAATCTCGTCATGAGGAACATCGACAATACTTTTAGTTTGATGCTTCAAGAATGCAGGTCCCAGACCAATAACTACTTCATCTTCTCGTGTGCCTTTTACTGCCTTGCCTTTCTCACTCAACTTAATCATAAGCTTTCCCTCCACTTTCAGCTTTTATCAGTCAATGTCTTCCGGTTTAACTGCATTAGGAATGTTCTTTATCTGATTCCATCTTTCTTCACTTATTCGGTATCCTGTTCCCGGTCCTTTGTAGTCGTTTATATCATTGACCGCACTTATTACTTTAAAGTCTTTGTCAATGATAGCTGAAGTATGCAAGTAATCTCCTGATATTCTTTGTTTAAGCATATTGAGCAAGTTTTCGGCAACATCATCAAAGCCGCCCCGACTCAGTGCCTGAACAACGTCAATTCCAGTCAGTCCCTTACTCATCATCTCTTCTGCTGCTTTCAAATCTTCTACAACATTACGGTCCGGCATATCTTTGCTTCCATGCGCGTACGTTGCTGCTTCCACCTCTTCATCAGTAATTGGAGGCAGATCCAACTCAGAAAACACAGCCTGAATGGCCCGCGCTGCTTTATTTCTTACTGCAACCGTTTCTTCTTCGGTCACTGGTCTTAAGCCGCCGTCCACCATCAAATCTCTTTGTAAAATATTGTAGTCATCAAAATCCTCTGCATCGAAATTAGATCCGGCAAACATATTATCGTAATTGGGAACTGCACTGTATCCTGAGAAAATAAAATCGGTTCCCGGCAGCATTTGCATCAATGTTCTAGCCGTTCTCCGAATATCTGAATGGGAAAAGGTCTGATCATTGGCCGAAGCACATTCGATATCTAGCATCATGGCAATTAAATTCTCAGCTAGTACAGCTCGAATACCTGAAGGAACAGCCCCAGTCATTCCAATACAGCTTACTGAGCCATTTTGAAGACCTTGAACCCCTGCCCCTTTTGTAATATAAATACATCTTGTTTCAAGATACAACATGGATTTCCCTTCTGTGTATCCCATCAATGCTTCAGAGCCGGTACCTGATGTGAACCGTATTTTTAAACCTCTGGATGCATAGGCGGAGGCTAAAAATGCTTTAGACCAAGGGGTATCATCTCCATCGGTAAATACAGCCTCTGTTCCATATACTGATACCGTTTCAGCATAGCTGGTAAAGCCTCTCATACCTAATTCTAATTCCGTTGCTTCCTCAACAGCGCACTGTGTCAGTACTCCTCCTCTTCCCACTTGGGCACCAACAAGTATTCCCAATGCATTAAAAGGCGCATATCTAGCAATTCCCACTGTTGTTTCCTGCTCGTCAAAGCCACGAATGGCTGCTTCTGCTGCATCCGCTGCAATCTGCACTATATTATCTTTTAAATTAGTAACGTGACACTGATTGGATGGTGTTTTTCGTGCACGCATTTTCTGAAGTGCCATCATCATTTCCACTACATTCATAGTACCGACGACTTCTACAATCTTTGCTGGTGTCATAGCTGTTGTCAGTTCGACAATCGACTGACGGTCAACATTAATGTCGACAAGCTTTTTTGCCAGTTCAGTGGAGTCCATATTCATAACTTCTTCAGCATTATCCAACTGAATGGCATAGTCAGCAATAAATTGATCAATCATATCAAAATCTGCTCTTTTTTTGCCGTCAAGTTCCACCACACTGTTATTTTCAACTTTTATACTCGGTTTAGGATCATTGGGACTGTCCATTGCTATCAGCCCTTCATCTGCCCACTCTCCAATAAACCCATCTTTATTAACTGCTCTTTTACTTAGTGCTTCAAATCTTTTGGATTTCATATTATTTCCTCCTCGTAAACAGCTGTTACTGTCAAATTTTTTTGTTCTTAAAGGTCTATAACCGTTGTTCTATCAAGGAAAAGACAAAAAACACTTGCCCCTCCCTCATTTATCGGTAAAATAGTAGGTATCCGACTACCAAACTATCCC
>NZ_BAAGIQ010000082.1:0-8559 GCF_054658175.1 Alkalibacterium sp. s-m-28 | reverse complement strand
CCTGGAGTACGTGTCTTAGTCGACAACCTAATTGTACCATATGGGGGGGTTCCTTTTTTCTATGTTTTAAAAAAGTTGATTTATCAGGTGTTAAACACGACAAATAATTATGAAATTGGCTCAATTACATGCAATAGTGGATATTTAGTGTAAAAAGGGTAAATTCAAAATTCTTACGACGTCGATGTAGCCCGCGTCAGACGGCTGATTGAAGAAACTGTTATTGAACTGCGAGAAGAAAAATGGAATAATATCCTCAAAGAACCGGAACCGAGAGTCTTTTTCGAATAATTGGGTGATTCTTCGTTAGATTTTACTGTCTGGTTCTGGATTGAAACACAATCTGACGAGCGGGAATTCAGAATTCCGAGCGACTTGAGATTTAAAATTTTTGAGAAATTCAAGCAGAATGGAATAGAAACTCCATTCCCGAAACGCGACATTCATATAAAATCAAATTAAATAATCAACAAGACCAGTCATGAGGAGAAAGAGGGCGCAAATGAAAAAAGTTCTAATAGTTGAAGATGAGCAGTCTATTTTGAAGCTTCTGCAGTATAATCTGGAGAAAGAAGGCTATGAGGTTTCTGGGGCAATGGATGGAAAAGAAGGGTACGAGATGGCACTTAACAATTCCTACGATATCATCCTTCTCGATCTGATGCTTCCGGGGATGGACGGGATGGATGTCTGCCGGGAGTTGAGAAGAGAAAAAATCGATGCACCAATCATCATGCTGACGGCTAAGGATTCAGAGATTGATAAAATCGTCGGACTGGAACTGGGGGCAGACGATTACATGACCAAGCCGTTCAGCCCTAGAGAAGTCACTGCACGAATGAAAGCTATTTTCAGACGTATGGAGAGAAACAGTGCATCGAAGGAACAGTCAGACGAATTGACGGAAGACATCATCATCGGTGATATCGTTATTTCTCCTGATCAGTATGAAGTGTCTGTCAGAGGGGAAAAGCAGGAAGTGACACCTAAAGAATTTGAGTTGCTTCTTTACCTCGCTCGACATAAGGGGCGTATTCTCAACAGAGAGCAGCTGCTCCAGGCGGTCTGGGACTTTGACTTTACCGGAGAGACGCGAATCGTTGACATGCACATCAGTCATCTGCGGGAAAAAATCGAAGAAGACCCCAAGAAACCGGTCTATCTGAAAACGGCCAGAGGGTTTGGTTATAAGCTGGAGGCGCCGAAATGAAACAGCTGAGAGCCAGGATACTCGGTTTTTTTATGCTCGTTCTTGTGCTATTCACCCTATTATTTCTCTATCTTATTTCATCCAGCCTTCAGCGGCAGGCTATTGAGCAGCAGGGAGAGGATCTTGAGTCTCAATTGTTAACCTTATCGAGCCAACTTGATGCATCGCAGTTCGAAGATGATCTGAATCTTGTAAATCTGCAGTTGGATCAAACGGCTGAAGTGATTACTGAACGAATTACCTTCATCTCGCCTGAAGGAGAGGTCATTTACGATACTCGAGCTCGGGAAGAGGTACTTGAAAATCATCTCGATTGGCCTGAAATTCAACAGGTACTTGATGGAGAATCGATTGGAACATTCAATCGTACGAGCGAAAGTACAGGAGAAGTCCTTTACTATGCTGCTACGGATGTCGTAAATACAAAAGGAGAGTTGATTGGTTTTCTCCGGCTCTCTAAAAATGTAGAGGAGATGGGTGGACTGACTGACCAGTTCATTCAGACGCTTGCCTTGTTCACGATCATTTCCATTCTGGTCGCTCTGCTGTTTACCAATTACTGGACAAAGAGAATAAGCGATCCGATTGAAAAAATGAAACAAATTACTGAACGACTGAGGATTCAGGATTATTCAAGCCGATACCGGGAGCACTCCTATAAAGAAATCGATGAGTTAGGGCTTGCCATTAATCACTTGGCCACGAACCTTGACTATCAGATGCAGGAAATCAATCAGAATCAGACCCAGCTCAAGGAACTGGTCAACCATCTAGTTATTGGGGTGATGCTCGTAGATAATCAGGGCAATATTACCATGGTCAACCCTGTTATGAATGAAATCGTAGGGGAAGATCTTTACGGTAAAATCGGGATATCTTATGAAGAGGGACTACACAGCACGGCTTTGATCGACTTGATAACTCGAGCGATTCAGGAGCAGAGCCTGCAGAATAAGGAAGCGACTTTGCTGTACCCTGAGGAAAAGGTCGTCGATGTCAATGTCGTCCCAATTCTGAATCAGTCCAAAGAGACCATCAATCATATTGTCCTGCTGTATGATATTACAGAAATCAGACGGCTTGAAAAAGTTCGAACCGATTTTGTAGCCAATGTTTCTCATGAGCTGAGAACACCGATCACTGCAGTGAAAGGATTTGCAGAAACACTGCTGGATGGTGCGCTTGAAGATGAAGAAGTGCTTGTGGAATTTCTGAAAATCATTCACAAAGAATCGACACGTCTGGATTTGATGGTCCAGGATATTCTACAGCTTTCCAGACTTGAGCAGCATAAAGTTCAGGGAGTCATTCAGGACGTACGGATAAAGGATGTCTCAGATGAGGTCAGAAATATCCTTCATCAGAAAGTGGATTTGAAACAGATCACACTCAATGTGGTGGAAAATGAAGCCGTCGTACTGGAAATCGACCGGGACCAGCTGAAGCAGATTCTGATCAACCTGATTGGAAATGCTGTCACCTACACGCCGAATAAAGGATGGATCGGCGTGACCATTGACCGGACAGACCACGAAGCCGTGATAACCGTCAGTGACAACGGCCTTGGTATTCCTAAAGAGAGTCAGTCGCGGATCTTTGAACGCTTTTACAGGGTAGACCAGGCTAGAAGTCGGAATGCTGGTGGAACTGGACTGGGTCTGGCTATTGTGAAGTGGCTGATTGAAAATAATCAGGGGCGCATCACATTAGACAGCGAAGAAAATAAAGGGAGTACCTTTACCATCTGGCTTCCTTTAAAACATGAATAGAATAAATTTAACCCACGACTTTAGGACACCTGTCCAATGAGTCGTGGGTTTTATTTACACGATATTTACATTACTTTACATAAAATCGACAATAAATCCAACCAAAGTACACAGTCGACATTTAATATAGGGACTGTAGACAGGAGATGTCTTAATTTATCCACTAAAGGAGATTAACGTGAAAAAACATATCAAACTGCTATCTATCGTAGGTTTAGCCGCAACAACTCTGGCCGCTTGTGCTGACACTGGAAGCGAAGGGGCTTCAAACGGTTCTGATGGAGGATCAAACGGAGGAGACTTCGATAATTCAAGAAATCTGCACTTAGTTACTCGTGAAGTCGGATCTGGAACACGTGATGCATTTGCTGAATTAACTGGACTCGATGATGGTGATAACGATCTGATTTCAGCTGAAGCAACAGCTCAACAAGGAACGAACGCTGTCAACAGTACAGTAGCAGACGACTTGTATGCCATTGGGTATACTTCAGTTGGAGCTCTGGACGATTCACTGAAAGCAATTCAAATTGATGGTGTTGACGCGAATGAAGAGAATATCCTTGAGGGAGACTACGAAATTGCGCGTAACTTCAATGTCATTATTGGTGAAGAACTGGATGAAGTGGCAGCTGATTTCTGGGAATTCATGTTCTCAGCTGAGGGACAAGCTATTGTTAATGAAGTAGGTTACATTCCTTCTGATACCGATGCTCCAGCATACGAAGGAAGCGATCTTGACTTAAGTGGATCGATCGATGTTATCGGATCAACAGCAGTATACCCAGTTGTTGAAGCAATGGCAGAAGCGTATCAGGAGATTCATTCTGACGTACAAATCGCTGTTCACTCAACTGGATCTGGTGCAGGTGTCACTTCTGTAATTGAAGGAACGTCCGATATCGGTATGGCATCAAGAGACCTTGATGATGACGAAACAAGTCAAGTAACTGAAGTAAGAGCTGTTGCACTTGATGGAATCGCAGTCGTTGTCCACCCGGATAACCCACTTGAATCATTAAGCATGGATCAAGTTGCAGACATCTTCAGAGGCGACTTCTCAACATGGGCAGACGTATTAGATTAATCAATAGCATCTAAACAGATAGGAAAGAGGGGTCTGCAGAACAGATAATGCGTCTGTTCGGCAGCCCTCTTGTACTGTAATTGAGAAAGGATTTTAATTATGGAACACATAAATAAGAGGGCAGCGGCGGGGAAGACTAAGCGTCGTCCTCCCGTCAGAAAAACAGCTAAGACCGATTGGAAGGAAAAAATCATGCATGGCGTCTTCTTCATGGCGGCATTCACTTCCATTTTGTCTCTCCTACTGATCGTAATTTTTATTTTTACTAATGGCTTGCCTATGATGTTCGAGTATGGCTTGACTGATTTCATTTTCGGAACGACTTGGAACCGGACCACGTTCGGTCTCCTACCTATGATCACAGGTTCAATACTAGTAACATTGGGTGCAGTAGGTCTAGGTGTGCCGATCGGTGTCATGACGGCTGTTTTCATGGCGGAATTCTGTCCGAAGAGACTTTATGCATTCTTAAAGCCTGCAGTTAATTTAATGGCAGGAATTCCTTCTATTGTTTACGGATTTTTTGCACTGAGAATCATTGTTCCACAGATTCGTGCCATATTCGGCGGGCCGGGGAACAGTATGCTGGCAGCGATACTCCTGCTTACCATCATGATTCTTCCGACAGTCATTTCTTTATCTGAAGTAGCGATCCGCTCTGTGCCCCGTTCGTATTTTTCAGGAAGCATGGCCTTGGGTGCCAGTCACGAAAGAAGTATTTTCTCAGTTGTCGTTCCAGCTGCCAAATCTGGTATTTTCTCAAGTATCGTATTGGGAGTCGGACGGGCAATTGGTGAAACGATGGCAGTGGTCATGGTTGCGGGAAACCAACCGTTAATGCCTAGAGGGCTTACGGAAGGGGTCAGAACGCTGACTACGAATATTGTTATGGAAATGGCCTATGCATCCGGTCAGCACAGGGATGCTTTAGTCGCAACAGGTGTCGTCTTGTTCGTCTTCATTATAATCATCAACACGACATTTCTGATTATGAAAACAAGGGAGGCTAAATAATCATGGTAAGTAAACTAATGAAAGGTCTAGTCTATGCATCGTCAGTTTTTACTTTCGGCATGCTGGGCTATCTGGTTATTTACATTCTGATTAACGGAGTCAGATTTCTGACGCCCTCTCTGTTTTCATGGCAGTACAGCACATCCAATGTATCAATGATGCCGGCGCTGATGACGACACTGATGGTCGTTGCGGGCACCTTACTGATTGCGACTCCGATCGGCGTGTTCACAGGCTTTTATCTGGTGGACTATGCTGACAGAAAAAATCCAGTGGTTAGAGCAGTCGGAATGGCTACAGACACTCTGGCTGGAATCCCGTCAATCATTTACGGCTTATTCGGTATGCTTTTCTTCGTTATTTTCCTGGAGTTCCAATTTTCACTGATTGCAGGTATTCTGACGGTCACGATTATGTCGCTGCCTGTCATTATTCGAGCGACTGAAGAGGCACTGATTGCCACAGGTATGCCTATCAGACAAGCCAGTTATGCGCTTGGAGCAGGGAAACTGAGAACCTTGTTCAAAGTGGTCCTGCCAGTGGCTATGCCTGGTATATTATCGGGTGTCATTCTGGCTACTGGTCGAATCGTGGGTGAAACAGCAGCACTTATGTTCACTCTTGGAACAGCAACGAACCTACCAGGCAGTCTCTTCGCTTCCGGAAGAACACTGTCTCTTCATATGTATATACTGTCTCAGGAAGGGCGTCACGTTAATGAAGCCTATGCAACAGCAGTCGTTCTGCTTGTGTTTGTTCTAGTGATCAACGCGTTATCGACACTAGTCAGTAAACGATTGGCTGGAGGAGGAAAATAATGTCTAGAACAAATAAAATAACAGTCAGAGATTTAAAACTCTGGTACGGAGATTTCGAAGCCCTTCATGGTGTCGATCTCGATATTTACGAAAAAGAAATTACAGCCTTTATCGGCCCGTCCGGTTGCGGTAAATCGACGCTGATCAAAACGCTCAACCGTATGAACGATCTGGTTGAAAACTGCCGAATTGAAGGAACCGTTGAGCTTGATGGAAAAGACATCTACAGCAGAAAAGTCGAGCTGAACAATTTGAGAAAACGAGTGGGAATGGTTTTTCAGCAACCCAATCCTTTTCCAAAAAGTATCTATGATAATATTGCCTTTGGCCCAAGAACGCATGGGATAAAGAACAAAAGTGAACTGGATGAGATTGTAGAAAAGAGCTTGAAGCAGGCAGCTATCTGGGATGAAGTCAAAGATCACTTGGACAGAAATGCCTTGTCAATCTCAGGCGGACAACAGCAGAGAATTTGCATTGCACGTGCACTAGCGGTAGAGCCGGAAGTTCTCTTAATGGATGAGCCGACAAGTGCCCTTGACCCTATTTCCACGTCTAAGATAGAAGATCTCGTGTCTGAACTGAAAAATGAATATACCATCGTAATGGTCACACACAATATGCAGCAGGCGTCACGTATTTCAGACCGTACAGCCTTCTTCCTGAATGGGAATATTATTGAACAGGATGAAACTCGTAAAATCTTTACGAATCCTAGCGAAACAGAAACAGATAACTACATTTCTGGGCGATTCGGGTAATTGCTTTCAGGAATAAAAGGAGAGAATATTATGCGACGAGCGTATGATGAGGAACTCGAAAAACTGCATCGTCAGTTTTTTCAGATGGGGAACCGCGTTAATGAAGCCATCTATAAATCGATCAAAGCTTTTGCGAATCATGATAAAGAGCTGGCTAAGCAAGTCATTGATGAAGATATAAAGATCAATGAAATGGAACATCAGCTTGAACACGATTGTATTGAACTGATTGCTTTGCAGCAGCCAGTTACAGCAGATCTGCGTAAGATCATCACAGTGATGAAAGCCTGCGCTGACTTGGAAAGAATGGGCGACCATGCTGTATCCATCTCAAAATCCACCATTAGAGTTAAAGGGAATAAACGCAATGCGACAATTGAAAATAAAATTTCTCTAGCTGGAGAAAAAATTAAGGTGATGGGTCAGGAGATTATTGATGCCTATATCAAGTATGATACTCAAAAAGCCAGAGAGATTGCGCATAAGGATGAAGCCATTGATACGCTGGCCGATGAAATTAAAAAAGCCAGCATCGATGAGATGCGTCAGGATCCGGAGCTTGTTCTGGGCGCCACAGACTACATTCTTGTCAGCACCTATATTGAAAGAATGGGTGATTATATCACGAATATATCCGAATGGATCCTTTATTTTGAAACAGGAGAAATACAGGAATTGAATACTCACCATAACTACTCATAATAAGCCTATAAAGGGTGAAAGCGAGGAATGGAGGGGCCGAAATCCTGTTCATTCCTTTTTTTCATAAAATGACTGGGTTTTATCCAACTTCCTCTAGCTAATAAATGAGGTTTTGTGTATAATATTTTAATATAACTGATATTATAATGGTAATATAATGAGAGGAAAAAAGGGTATGAAATTAGGGGAGAAGATTAAGACAAGAAGAAAAGAAATTAAAATGACGCAAGCGGAACTGGCCGATGGTATCTGTACTCAAGCCATGATCAGCCGTATCGAAAAGAAGAAAGTCAGACCAAGTCGGGAACTGATGGAGAAAGTAGCGGAACGGCTGGCCGTATCGATTCATTATTTTTATGGGGAAGATTCGATCGAGAGCCGTTATTCTCAAACAGCACAGCTGTGCCGCATTATTCGTCAGCACCTTGAAAGAAGAGAGTATGAATCAGTATCTTATCTGATCGAATCGAATGAAGAACTTATCGAAAAGACGATAGGTGAAGAAAGAGATTTCTTTAACTGGATACAGGGACTTTTATACGCTTATCGTGACGGGGATAACGATAAGGCTCTTGACTATCTGATTGAATTGGAAACCGATGTAAAAAATGGAGAACTACGAGTTGAAGTCATTGACAGTATTGGAAATCAGTATTTGAGAAAGAAACAGTACGACCTGGCAGAAGCTTACTATCAGAAAGGGTTCGACTCATTTGCAGAATGGATGAATCATGAGAAGAAAGCTAAGTTGCTGCTTAACTATTCGATTTGTCTGTTCAGGGAAGGCAAGTATTCCAGCTGTCTGGACAAAGTGATGCAGGGACTGGAGCTGGTCATAGAGAAGAAGACTTTATTTTTACTAGGCGACTTTTTCTACTATAAAGGCTCGTGTCTGGAGAAGCTGGGTCATAGAGATGAAGCACTGGATGCTTACAAAAAAGCTCAGACCATCTTTGATATTCAGCAGAACGAAAAGTACCTGCTGATCACTAAACTGGCTCAGGAGCAGCTTCAGTCGGCAGCTAGAACGGAATAACCGCATAGAATAATCGAGTAGGAGGTAAATAATTAATTTACCGTCCTCTCACACCACCGTGCGTACGGTTCCGTACACGGCGGTTCAATAATTTAAATATCTCTATCGCTCGTACAAATGGATTAAATCTCTTAATCCCCATTCTACGAACTTTTTATTTGT
>NZ_BAAGIQ010000081.1:0-8758 GCF_054658175.1 Alkalibacterium sp. s-m-28 | reverse complement strand
TCACCCTTGTGACCTTAACTGAAACCATTCAAGTGTTTGTCAAGGGCAAATGCGGCTCCGATTGGTATAGTCAGTGGGCCTTCACCACCTTTAATTTTTAGTTTTCATAAAAAATTTGACAGTTCCTAGTATATTAAGTATAGCATAAGCTTTGCCCGGACATAAATATGAAACTGTTCTCGAACACTGCGTTTAAGAAATAAAGGGTATCGAACGTTCTTTATGGTCGATAGACTTATTGTTCGTTATATAAAAATGTAAACGCATTCTTTATTAATAATGGTCATTTCACCTGTTTGATAACGAATAAAATCATGTTAGAATGTAGGAGAACATCACTTGTATTTAATAGTGAAGAAGCAGTGGAGGGATGAGAGTGGCAGGAGAAGCAAGTCAGTTAAAACGAACACCCTTATATGATTACTATACTGATAATGGAATAAAGCTGGTGGATTTTGGGTCATGGGCCCTTCCGATCCAGTTTACCAAACTGATAGAAGAGCACCACGCTGTTCGCGAGCGTGTAGGACTGTTCGATGTATCTCACATGGGAGAGATCGAGGTTCAAGGAGAGCAGGCGACAGCTTGGCTCAATAGATTGATAACGAACGATTTGGCGGCCATTTCAAATGGACAGGCGCTCTATACTCTGGTCACGAATGAAACAGGTGGCATCCTGGACGACATCATTATATTCAAAAAGAATGAATCAGCGTATCTGCTGACACCGAATGCATCGAATACAGACAAAATCAGAGACTGGCTGCTGAAGCATCAGGACGGATCGGTCACGATTGAAGATAAATCTCTTGAAACAGGACTGATCGCTGTTCAGGGCCCAGATGCGGCACATGTGGTTGCTGAAGTGTTTGGGGATGACATTAAAGAACTGAAGAATTATCACTTTACGGAAATCGCTGAAGCCGGCACATTTACAGACGTGCTCGTTTCCAGAACAGGCTATACAGGTGAGGATGGGTTCGAGTGTTACGTCAACTGGAACCAGACTCAAGACTTGTGGCAGGCGTTCAAGGACGCAGGAAAACAGTATAATCTAGCTGAATGTGGACTCGGGTCCAGAGATACGCTTCGTCTGGAAGCAGGTATGCCGCTTTACGGACAGGACTTGTCTGAAGACATTACACCTCTTGAAGCCGGGCTTAGTTTTGCAGTGAAATGGGATAAGCCGGAACCATTTATCGGCCAAGCAGCCCTGGAAAAGCAGAAAGAAGAAGGAACGGTCTATTTGTCCAGAGGATTTGAACTGCTTGAAAGAGGAATAGCCAGAGAAGGCTACCCGGTATATAATGAAGCAGACGAAGAAATAGGAGTCGTCACATCAGGGACCCAGTCTCCGACACTTGGGAAGAGCATTGGTTTCCTGAGAATGAGAAAATCTGAAGGCAAGCTGGGAGACACGGTCTATATTCAAGTCCGTAAGAAACGCATTCCAGCCAGACTGATCAAGAAGAACTTTTTAAAGAACTGAAGCGATAAATAACATCTGAAAGAAGGAATAATGATGACAGACAAAGCTAAACTATACTTCACAGAAGAACACGAATGGGTCGAACTGATCAATGATGACTACGTCCGTGTAGGGATTTCCGATTATGCTGTAGAACAGCTGGGCGACATTGTATTTGTTGAACTGCCGGAATTAAGCGCTGAACTCGAAGCAGAGGATGAATTTGCGACTGTTGAGTCAGTGAAATCCACCTCTGAAATTTATTCTCCCGTAAAAGGCACAGTATCCAAAATCAACAGTGCCTTGGAAGATGAACCTGAAAAACTGAATGAAGCGCCCTTTGGAGAAGGCTGGCTTGTTGAAATCCAGTCATCTGAACCAGTCGATGTTTCCGGACTGATGGATGCTTCGGCATACGACGAGTACGTTTCAGGACTATAACCCTTGTAGGGAGAAGAACGGATCTCATTCGCTCTTCTTTCTGCTCTTTTTTTGACATCAAAAGACATGAAGGAGTGGATTTTTTGACTAACCAACACCGTTATCTGCCGACAACTGATCAGGACCGTAAAGAAATGCTTGAAACGATCGGTGTCTCATCGATTAAAGACCTGTTTTCTGATATCCCTGAATCGACTCGCGCGACAAAAGATAAAGCGATTGATCTGGAAGATGCCTTGAGCGAAGAGGCACTCACCAAGTACATGAAAGAACTGGCAGCTAAAAATACAACAACAGAAAGTCATGCCTATTTCTTAGGAGCAGGCGTATATGACCACTACAGTCCCAGTATCGTCAATCATGTGCTTCTGCGTTCCGAATTCATGACGGCTTATACCCCGTATCAGCCGGAAGCTAGTCAAGGCGAACTGCAGGCCCTGTTTGAATTCCAGACCATGATGTGTGAATTGACAGGCATGGACGTAGCCAACTCAAGTTTATACGACGGCTTCACTTCCTTAGGCGAAGCCTGCAACCTGGCTACTTCAGCTACGAAGAAACAGAATGTGTTGTATTCAAAAGCCCTGCATCCTCAGGGAAAAGAAGTCATTCATACTTATGCATATGGCATGGAATACTCAGTGAAAGAAGTCGGTCTGAACGGTACCCGCACGGATATAGATGAACTGAAGTCAGCCATTGATGAGGATACAGCTGCTGTGATCATTCAATACCCTAACTTCTTCGGAACTATTGAAGACCTTAAAGAAATAAAATCACTTCTTGAAGATACAAAAGGTATCCTTATCGTCATGGCCAATCCACTGGCTCTAGCTCTGCTTGAAGCACCTGGAAAACTGGGAGCTGATATCGTTGTTGGTGATACTCAGCCATTCGGTATTCCAATGAGCTTCGGCGGCCCGCACTGTGGATACTTTGCAGTGAAGAAAAAATACATGCGTAAAGTACCGAGCCGTATCGTTGGTCAGACAACGGATAAAGACGGCAAGCGAGGATTTGTTATGACGCTGCAGACTAGGGAGCAGCACATTCGCCGTGAAAAAGCGACATCCAACATGAGTTCGAACCAGGCTCTGTTAGCCCTTGGGACCTCAGTATTCCTTGCAGCAGTAGGTAAAGTGGGTCTGCAGGAAATGGCTCAGCAAAACTTGAATCATGCCCACTATGTGAAAAAAGAGCTGACTGATAAAGGACTGACTGTTCTGTCTGACAATGACTTCTTCAATGAATTTGTTGTCAAATTGGACCGCCCATTCTACGAGGTCACTGACCAGTTGCTTGACCATCAAATCGTCGGAGGGTTCGATGTGTCTGAAGCACTGAACGAAGAGAATGCCATGCTCTTATGCGTCACGGAAAAACGGACGAAAGAAGAAATGGACCAGCTCGTATCACTTTTAGCAGGGGAGGGGAAATAACATGACTGCAGTCTATAACGATTTACTATTCGAAATTTCCAGACCGGGACGTAAAGGCTACAGTCTTCCGGAGTCTTCTGTTGAAACAACTCCTCTGACAGACATTCTGCCTGAGCATCTGATTAGAGAAGATGCAGCTGAACTTCCTGAATTGTCCGAGCTTCAAGTCATGCGTCACTATACAGGCTTATCTAACAAGAACTTCGGGATCGAGACCGGTTTTTATCCGCTTGGTTCCTGTACGATGAAGTACAACCCGAAAGTCAATGAAGATATTGCACGGTACAGCGGATTTGCTCACATCCATCCGTTCCAGCCAGCCCAAACGGCTCAAGGAGCATTGGAACTGATGTATCGACTGGAAGAGAACCTCAAGGAAGTCACCGGGATGGATGCTATTTCCTTACAGCCGGCTGCCGGTGCTCAAGGTGAGTGGGCAGGCCTACTCATTTTTAAAGCGTATCATGAAGCAAATGGGGAAGGCGAACAGCGCCGTAAGATCCTGGTTCCCGATTCAGCTCACGGAACAAATCCGGCGAGTGCAGTCGTTGCCGGCTACGATGTCGTGGAAATCAAATCAAATGAGCAGGGACGTGTCGGAATCGATGCACTGAAAGCTGCGGTCGGACCGGATACTGCCGGACTGATGCTGACGAATCCGAATACGCTAGGTCTGTTTGAAGTTGACATCGTTGAAATTGCTGAAATCGTTCATGAAGCGGGCGGACTGCTCTATTATGACGGAGCAAATGCAAATGCTATTTTAGGTAAATCAACACCGGGTGAAATGGGCTTCGATGTCGTCCACTTGAATCTGCATAAATCATTCAGTACCCCGCACGGTGGGGGCGGGCCTGGTTCCGGACCGATCGGCGTGAAAGACTACCTGAAAGCCTTCATGCCGTCTCCACGTATCGAAAAAGAAGGAGACAGATATCAAGTAACAACGGATCATCCACAATCGATCGGTCGAGTGAAGGGCTACTTCGGTAACTTCGGCGTCAATGTCCGTGCGTATTCCTATATCCGTTCAATGGGAGCAGAAGGTCTGCAGCAGGTATCTGAGGATGCTGTCCTGCACGCGAACTATCTGAAAGCCCGTCTGGAGCCATATTACGACACACCATACAGCTCACACTGTAAGCATGAGTTCGTCTTAAGCGGCGTCCGTCAGAAAAAACTGGGGGTACGCACGCTTGATATTGCCAAACGTCTGCTGGACTACGGCTTCTACGCACCAACTGTCTACTTCCCGCTGATTGTTGAAGAATGTCTGATGATCGAACCAACTGAAACGGAGGCGAAAGAACAGCTGGATGCTTTTGCTGATGCTATGATCGAAATAGCAGAAGATGCAGAAAACAATCCGGAAACTGTGACGGGAGCACCGTTCAGGAAAGCTGTCAAACGTCTGGATGAAGTAACGGCCGCACGTAAACCTGTGGTCACTTATCAGAGAGACTGATCGGTCTGATAAAGGTCAATTAGTTGACAGGACGGACAAACTCGATTAGCATTCAAGATAACTGAACATTAAACTGAAAACAGGTTGTTTACTCGAAAGGTAGAGAACCTGTTTTCTCTGCAGGGAGGATATTTATGGATCTACAGTTGAATGGGAAAAATGCATTAGTCCTGGCGTCAAGCACGGGACTTGGAAAAGCTGTCGCAATGGAATTGGCCAAAGAAGGGGCCAATGTCATGCTGACGAGTCGAAGTAAGGATAAATTGATTGAAGCCAAAAAAGAAATCGACCGGGTAGCCACAGGTCAGGTGGATTATATGTTATCAGATCTGACTGATCTCACATCAATTAAGGATCTGGTCGAAGTGACACGAAAAACATTCGGGAAAATCAATATCCTGGTCAACAATACCGGTGGCCCATCAGCAGGTTCATTCAATGATCTGGATGATGCGGAATGGAACAAGGCTTTTAACCTGACTTTGAACAGTTACATCAGAACGATTCGAGAAGTTCTGCCGGATCTGAGAGAAACCAGAGGACACATTCTGAATAATACTTCTTCTTCAGTGAAACAGCCGATAGACGGACTGCTTCTGTCTAACGTATTCAGAATGGGGGTCCAGGGCTTGTCTAAAAGTTTATCTCAGGAGCTGGCCAGAGATGGCATCATGGTCAACACCATTGGAGCGGGACGCATTGAAACAGATCGTCTCACCGAACTGGACAGCAAGCGTGCAGAACGCGAAGGGAGATCACTAGAAGACGTTCACCAGTCGATTGAAAACCAGATTCCAGCGGGCCGATACGGTAAACCCGAAGAATTTGCCAAGATGGCAGCTTTCCTGGTTTCTGGCGTCAACACCTATGTCTCAGGACAGACCATCCTTGTCGATGGAGCAATGAGCAAGTCGTATTAGCAGGATAAATAGACTAGAGACCCGTTTCTCCATTAATGAAGACGGGTCTTTTCTATATGTTGAGAATCCGAAAACACGCTCTAGTTCAGAATAGGTTTATCGATTGAACTCCACTGATAGGCTATGAAAATAAAGTTTACACGAGTTATCCCTATCTGAACTCGACTCGATTCCAGTACGGTTTAGTTCAGCCGCTCATCTCCTTACTGAACTCGATTCAAGCACAGGAATAAGGCAGTTCACGTCGGAAAATTGTGTTAAACTAGAGTGAAACGGAATTATAAAAAGGCTGGAGGACCCGACCTGTTTCACAGTACAAGGTCTTAACACATTTCTTAAAACAAATTCAGCCGAAAAAGGAAAGGACTAGTCAAATGACCAAACACCTATATTTCGCCTCGCCACTGTTCACTGAAATGGAGCAGCACTACAATACATACGTCGTCAATAAAATCAGAGAAGCATTTGAGGAGAATATTGACGTCTATCTGCCTCAGGAGAACGCGGCGATCAATGACAAGAGCAATTATGCCAGCAGCATCCAGATCGCCGATGGAGACAATGCGTACTTGAAAAAAGCCGACATCTTAGTTGCTGTACTCGACGGCGTCACAGTCGATGCCGGAGTCGCGTCAGAGATCGGATACTTCTATGCACTGGAAAAACCAATCATTGGGATTTACACTGATATTCGACAAGGAGCAGGAAACAATAAAGAGAAAATTGAGGCACTGGATGAAATAGCCGAGTCTCCATTTTCATATATCAATCTCTACACAGTCGGTCTGGTCAAGCAAAGGGGGCAAATTGTCAGAAGCAGTGACGAGCTGATCGACATGCTGAAGGAATGGATGACGAGTGATCAGAAATCAGTCTAAAAACAACCTGACTGTTCTCCAGAATGAAAATCAAGCAAGATTAATCTTGTGTTCAATAATGTGGACAGACCGCTGCCGGTCTGTCTTACCAATGATAAAACGTTTTCTGAGACATGACTCATCAGAATTAATAAAAATCCGGTTGAAAAACATGCTGGAAACGTGTAGACTAATAAGCGTTGTATAAATAGAAAAGATAGAGGCGCGAAGAAAAAGAGTAAGGACTGAGAGGGGACACCCGCTGACCAGTCACGAAAGGGTTCTTTGCCGAAGGGAATCAGGTGGTTAACCGGTTCTCCTGGGCATACGTTTAACAGGCGTATGACTGTCACGTTTACGTGGAGCACTATCCTAGTCAATGTTTTTTCAAGCATTCAGGGGCGTGTTCCTGGGTGCTTTTTTCTATTTATAAATAATAGAAATGGAGATATATCATGAAAAGAAAATTACAATGGTTTATATTAATCGGACTGGTCAGTTTTACCCCCAGCACCGTATCTGCAGCTGAAACAGGAGGGAGCATGGCTTCAAAACTTGGAGCAGTCACACTGATTCCGCCTCTTGTTGCTATCGCTTTGGCTTTCCTTACAAAAAATGTGGTCCTGTCACTGTTTCTGGGTGTGTTTTCCGGAACGATCATTGCTCAGTATGCAGGTGGAGCAAATATCTTGACCGGTATCATTTTCGGATTTACGGATATCATTGATTACATCCTGAACTCATTGGCTGATCCCTGGAATGCGGGAATCATTCTGCAGGTTCTGGTTATTGGGGGGCTGATTGCTCTGATCACCAGTTCTGGTGGCGCTCGAGCTATCGCCGAAGCTCTGGCTAAAAAGGCTAAAGGACCGATCAGTACTCAGCTGATCACATGGACTCTGGGCCTACTGATCTTCTTTGATGATTACGCCAATGCGCTTATAGTCGGACCGATCATGCGTCCTGTTTCAGATAAAATGAAGATTTCCCGCGAACGTCTGGCATTCTTGATTGATGCAACAGCCGCACCAATTGCCGGGATCGCTCTTATTTCTACCTGGATCGGCTATGAAGTCGGACTGATCAATGATGCGTATCTGTCGATCGGTCAGGAAGTAAATGCGTATGGCGTCTTCCTTCAGACGATTCCATACCGCTTCTACAATATTCTGATGCTCTTTTTCGTTGCTCTGACCTCAATGACTCTACGTGAGTTCGGTCCAATGAAAAAAGCTCAGGAACGTGCACGAGATACACATCAACTGATCGCTCAAGGAGCAACGCTTGAGAGTGAGGAAGAAGAACTGGAAGTTGTAGCCAAAGGTACTCCATCGATCTGGAGTGCGCTTGTTCCAATCGGTGCACTGATTTTATTCAGTTTTATCGGTTTCTACACAGACGGGCGTCAGGCTATTCTAGCTTCAGACAACACTGCACTTATTCAGACTGTTCAGAATGCTCCTTTCTCATTTGTTGCATTAAGAGAAACATTTGGTACATCTGATGCATCTGTCGTCCTGTTCCAGGCTGCACTGATCGCCAGCATTATTGCCCTTGTAATGGGTGTCATTAAAGGTCATTTCAGTTTTGGCAAAGGAATCGATATATGGGTATCCGGAATGAAGACCCTTATGATCACTGGTGTCATATTATTACTGGCTTGGTCTCTTTCAGGCGTGATGGGTGAACTCGGAACTGCAGACTACCTTGTGTCGCTGTTAAGTGATACACTTCCAGCATTCCTGCTGCCGACAGTCATCTTCCTTCTGGGAGCTGTCATTTCATTTGCGACAGGGACGTCATACGGTACAATGGGTATCCTGATGCCGCTGGCTATTCCTCTGGCAACTGCTATGGATCCTGGAAATGCCGACTTCATCGTTATGTCAGCTGGAGCCGTACTGACCGGTGCAATCTTTGGGGACCACGCTTCACCGATTTCAGATACGACCATTCTATCGTCAAGGGGAGCAGGGTCGAATCTGCTCGACCACGTCAACACGCAGCTGCCTTATGCAATTGCCATAGCGGTCATTTCCGTTTTATCTAAAATAGCCGAGAAGACCCCCACTTCTTACGAAGTGTAAAGTGGGGGATGAATCGGCTTCGGACACGGGGTGGCTTTAGCCGTCCCGATTGTCCGATTGTTCGAGTGCTGTTTGAATCAA